>JBFZCA010000152.1:0-10854 GCA_041308205.1 Planctomycetota bacterium
GCTCCGCGCGCCGCCGCCGCCCGCGCCTCCTTCAGGGAGCCGGCCCACGCGCTCGCCGCCACGCCGGCGAGCATGAGCACGATCCCCGCGCCGAGGACGATGCCGCTCTTCGTCGCGAAGACCTCCGGCCTGGTCGCCAGAGGAACGAGCGAACCCAGCGCCAGCGTCAGGCCGATGCTGATGGCGAAGGCGAGGCTCATGCCGAGGATCGAGATGCTCTGGCCGAACGTCATGGCGCCCATCCCCCAGCCGACGCCGAAGAGGAACACCATGGCGAGCGTCCCGGTCCCCGCCTTCGCGAACACCGTGAAGAGGGGGCCGACCGTGATGAGCGCGATGACCCACGGCGCGACGATGAGCGCCGCAACGGACCAGACGAGCCACACGTTCTCCCAGGCCCAGCCGGCCGTTCTCTTCATGGGAAGGCTGAAGCTGCCCATGAGAAGGCCGCCGGCGATCGCGAGCAGAAAGCCCATGCCTTGATCCATCGCGTTCCTCCCTCCCGGCTGCCATCGCCGCCGCCCGCACCCTACTGAATCAGACGGGCTTCCACCTTCGCGATCTCGCGGTTGACGAACTCGTCGGTCAGGAACCAGTCCTGATAGAGGCTCTCGAGCTGCTTCAAGTACCAGTCGACCGAGGCTCGCGTCAGCTCGGGCTTCACGCCCTTCGGCCGGTCCTCGTCGCGAATCGGCGGGCGAATGCGATCGGCCGGCGGCTGGTAGGCTCGATCGAAGACCAGGGCCGGCAGGGTGTCCGCAGGCAGGAGGTGGCGCCAGAGGAAGGCCTGCATTCTGTCTTCGGCCGGCACGGCCGCACGGACGACTTCCCCGTCCCCGATCTTCGCGGCGCCCACGACGGCGAGATCGACCGGCTGCTCCATCGCCGCGAGGCTGGTTTTCACCGCCAGGCTCGCGACCTCCTGGTTGGCCGGCAGCGTCGCGCCGGCCGACTCGAGCCCCTTCGGCAAGTCCTTGAAGCTCAGCGTGATCGGCCCGTCGAATCCGTCCTTGCGGACGGCGTAGACGGTCACCGCGGCGGACGCGTTGTTCGGGATGCAGATCCGGGAAGGGATGAGGCGCAATGCGAAATCGGGCTGCGGCCGGCTGATCCTGAGCCGGTAGGCGTACTCCTTGCCTCCGTGCCGCGTCGTGTCGCCGAGGTGAATGCAGTACGTCCCGTCTGCGGGCAGCTTCGCCATCACGCAGGAATCGGCGTGGCTGGTGCTCAGCCCCGATCCCGCGTCGAAGTGATCGTCGTTGAGCGCGACGACCTTCCCATCCGCGCCGGCGACCTTGAGGAAGGAGTCAAGCGGGGAGCCGAGCCGGCGCGCCCACACTTCCGCGACGATGGCCTCGCCGGCCTTCCCCTCCACCTCGAAGACATCCCAGTCGCCCGGCCGATCGATGCGTCCGTTGACGATGATGGGAAGCTGCACCTTTTGGGCGCCCGGCTGACCATCGCCGGGTTCCGTTTCCAGGCACTCGGGCAGCGTGTCCAGGGCGAAGGGCACGTGGTTGGAGACGAGGGCTCCGCCGGCGGCGGCGATCATGTGGACTCCCGGCCCCGCCTCTTGGGGAGGCGGCGCCACGGCGGCCTTCTCCAGATTCCAGCCGCTGATTTCGATCTTGACCGGCTCGCCCGCGCGGCCGCCCAGCGGAAAAATTCCGGTCACGAAGGGCAGCTCGCCGACCGTGATGCGGTACACGAAGCTCTCGCGGCCGCGGAAAAGCGCCTCGTTGATGCTCAGAACGTACTCGCCGTCCTCGGGCACCTCGAAGAAGATGACGGGGTCGGGCTTGAAACCGAAATCGTCGTTGTACGCCAGCTCGTTGCCGCCGGCATCGCGGAGCCGGAGCACGGCCTGGAACCAGCCGGGAACGCCGTCGGCGACGTAGGGCACCAGGTCCCGCGCCTTGGCCGAGATGACCAGACGCTGCCCCTTGCTCGCCTGGAAACGGTACCGGTTCATCTCGCCCGGGGCGATCTGGCCGTTCATCGTGCACGGCACGGATACCGGCAGCTCCTCTTCTTCCAGCGGCCTTTTTCGCTGGGCCAGGTACTCCTTGCCGAGCAGCGGGAGCTGGCAGGTCTTCATCGGCGTGCGGGCGACCTCGGGCACCTGATCCACGTAGAAGGGCAGCGGATTGGAGATGCCCCGCTTGGTGATCACCCTGATCTCGCGCCGGCCCGGCGCCGCGTCGGGCTCGACCGTGATCTCGGCGAAGACGAGCTCGGTCTGGGAACGAACGGCCGGAGTCCGCTCGTCTTCCGCGAACCTCCTCTGGATCCGTTCGATCAGCTTCTCCTTGGCCGTTTCCTTCTCGGACTTGGACGCTTCGCTCGCCGGCTCCTTCCCGCCCGGTTCCGGTTCCTTCGGTTTCTCCAGCTTCGTGTTGCACTTGCTGCAGACGGCGGCGTCGAGCGCGTTGGCGGTGCCGCATACCGGGCAGATCAGGGAACGGACCTCGTCCGGTCCCGTATTCGGGCCGATGGGCGCCGGAAACTCGAACCACGCCATCTTGGCGGCCATCTCGTCGCCGAGCGTCGTCTCCTTCTTCTTCAGCTCGGCAAGCTGCTGGTTGAGAAACGACATCTCCTGATTGCTCAGGACCCGGTAGTAATCGACGAGCCGGCAGGAAACCCCGGTGCCCGTCACGATCACGCCGTCCGCGTGCTCGAGCCCCTGTCCCCCTATCCTGATCGGGAACGTGGTCCCCTGCTGGCCGCCGGCCGGATAGACGTATCCGATGTACTGGTTCTGCGCCCGGGCCGAGGATGCCGCCGCCGCAAGCGCGACCGGCGCGAGAATGGCGAATCGAAGCCTGTTCACGGCGCGCTCCCCCTCCTCACATCAGCTCTTCCAGAAGCCCGGCCGACTTCATGCCTTCGTTCTCGGTGTCAAGCACGCGGGCATCAAGTCCCCAGGGATGGGGCAGCGTGGCCGCGGCATCGATGCCGGCCAGAAGATACATGCTTCCAAGCAGGTCCGCCGGATAGACGGGCCGCTCCTTGACCTTCTCGCCCTTCTCATCGGACGAGCCGACGACACGGCCGCCCTTGAATCCGCCGCCGGCGACGAGCACGGTGAACACATCTCCGTGGTGATGGCGCCCTCCGTTCCAGGGCGGCTCCCACGACACCTTCGGCGTCCTGCCGAACTCGCCGGTGCACCAGACCAGCGTGCTGCCCAGCAAGCCGCGGGCGCTCAGGTCGCCGAGCAGCGTCGCGAGTCCCAGGTCCAGGCTGGTACACTGCGCCTTCATGGTCGCGAAGTGGTTGGAGTGCGTGTCCCAGCCGCCGGGGAAGCTGATCGTTATGTAGGGCACGCCCTCCTCGACCATCCGCCGCGCCGCCAGGCATTCCTGCCCGAACGTGTTGCGGCCGTAGCGGTCGCGGAGCTCCTTGGGTTCGTTGTCGAGATTGAAGACCTCCCTGCCCCTGCCCAGGATCAACCCGTAGGCTTTCTGCCTGGCCGTCTCGGCGGCGGCCATCTCCGGGACGTCGGCGAGACCGTAGCCGAAGAGATTGATCTTGTCGGCCAGCTCGCGGCGGGCCTTCTGCCGCCGGTCGTCGATTCCCCTGTTGACGATTCCCTGCACCTCGAAGCGCGCCTCGTTGGGATCGCCGCCCGTGGCGAAAGGCTTGTACGCGGGGCCGAGGAAACCCTCCTCGGAGAACCGCCCGGCCGCCTCCAGCATCACGACGTACGGCGGGAGCAGCCCCTTGTACTGGTCCTTCTTGAAGAAGGTGAAGATCGCGCCCACGCTCGGGTAGGCCAGCCGGCCGCCGGGCAGGTGGCCGGTTTGCATCAGGTAGGCCGCCGTCTCGTGGCCGTTGTTGCCGTGGGTCATGCTGCGGATGAGGGAGAACTTGTCGGCCTGCGCGGCCAGCTTGGGGAAGAGCGCGCCGAGCTGGACTCCTTCCACGTTGGTGGGAATGAACTTGTCGAACTCGCCCAGGTAGTCGTAGCCCGTGCCCGGCTTCGGGTCCCAGGTGTCGTTCTGCGACATGCCGCCCCACAGGAAGACCTGGATGACCGACTTTGCCTGGACCTTCGCGGCCTTGGCCTTGGCCGCTTCGTCCCGGGCGGTCTTCAGCTCGGCGGCCGCCTGCTCGGCCGTCTTCTCGGCCGCCGGCTCGGCCGGGACCGCAAAGACGCGGGAGGCCAGGCCGCCGGCCGCGACCATGCCCGCCGCGCTCCGAACGCCGCGCCGCATGGCCTCGCGCCGTGACACACGCGCTTGGCTGCGCGGATTGTGTTTCCGGTTCATCGTCTCGGTCCTCCACGTGTCATCGCTTCGAGTGCCGTTCCGGCGCACCGATCGCTCTGCATCATGCCTCACGACTCCGGCGGCAATCAATGCCGCAGCAGAAACTCGGGACTGTTGACCAGGGCCCAGGCGAGATCGATCCACATGTCGCGCCCCTTGGTCACTCCGGCCTTGGCATATTCCTCCACGGCCGCGACATCGGCCTCCGCCGGGAACCGCGAGAGGATCGTCAGATAGAGCCTCTCGACGATCTCGCCGGTCTTGCCGCCGGAAGAGAGCATCGCCGCGAGCCTCGGACCGTTCTGGAGCTTGCTCTGGATCGAGGCCGAGTTCAGCATGTGCAGCCACTGGGTCGAGGCGAGCTCGTTGACGCGCTCGGATTCCATCCCCGTCGACCGCGAGGAACGGCCGAACAGCGTCAGGAACGAGCTGGTGATGCTGCCGTCGGCCAGCGCCACCGCGGTCATGTCGTGGGGAATATACGTGAACGGCTCCGGAACGGCGCTCGTGTAGAGCTCCGAGCTGCCGGTGATCTCGTTCAGCGCGTCGATCAGCACCTCGGCCTCCACCCGCCGCAGCGGGTAGCTGGCGAAGTTGGCGCTCGCCTCGGGCCCCTTGAACCTCGGCACCGAGGAGAACTGGTACGCGGTCGAGCTGAAGATCAGCCGCTTGAGGTGCTTCAGATCGTAGCCGCTCGAGATCAGCTCCTTCTCCAGGCAGGCCAGGAGCTCGGGATTGCTCGGCAAGTTGTCGTCGCGAATGTCGTCCGGCTCGTGGATGATGCCCCGGCCCATCGCCCACGCCCACGTGCGGTTGGCGATGTTCTTCGCGAACCAGGGATTCTCCGGCCGGATCAGCCAGTCGGCGAACGCCTCCCTGGGATCGCGGTCGGGCGGAACGGTCGTCCCGGCGCCGTCCGGAAAGACGGCCGCAAGCGGGCCGTTCTCGCCGAGCGGTTGGGCCAGCGCCTGCGGGACCTGGTTGGTCGCCGTCACGGCCTTGGCCACGGAGTCGACTCCCGGCGCGATGCTGCCGGGCACGGCGATCGACTTCAGGGGGTCCCAGAAGACGATCTCCTCCTTCCATTCGCTCGTGGGCTTGTAGCCGACCTGCGAGAAGAAGGGAGCCATGCCGGCCAGACGTTCCTTCGGCCAGAGGACGGCCCGCGTGCCCATCAGCGCCAGTCCCACGGCCGCGGCGATGCCCTCCGGAGTCCTGTTCTGGATGGCGCGGTAGAAGTTGACCGGGCCGGCGCGGAAGTTGCTCCCGCTCGAGGTGAGCAATTCCCGGGCGAAGCGGTCGTACGGCTTGTTCCGAGCGATGGCTTCCCACAGCCAGCGGTGATAGGCCTGCGCGGCGTTGGGCCAGACCTTGACGGGAAATTCCGCTTTGACCCTCAGGACATCGCTCCATTTCATCGCCCAGTAATCGGCATGCGCCGGCAGGTCGAGAAGGCGGCCGATCAACTCGACGCGCTTGTTCTTGTCGGGACTCTGAATGAACGCCTTGGCCTCGTCCGCGGGCGGCAGCTTGCCGGTCAGGTCCAGGAAGGCGCGACGGACGAACACCGCGTCGGAGCAGAGAACGGGTTGGATACCCAACGCTTTCAACTTCGCGAACACGATCTCGTCGACCCGGTTCCCGGGGGCCGGCGGATCGGAGCTCTCCGTGAGGCTCGCCACCTGCCTGGCGGCGACCAGGCGGTACAGGTGCGCCTTGGCCTGATCGGCCAGGGCGCGATTGTCCTCGGCGATCTTCACGGCGGCCGTGTGCGCCGCCCGGGTCTTTTCCGCCTCCTCCTTCAACGGAACGGCCGCGGCTTCCGCCTCCTTGGCCGCTTGCTCGTCCGCGAGGTGCGTCTCCTTGGAAGCGGCGATCCGTTTCTTGAGGCTCTCCAGGCCCTCCTCCGCCGACTTCTTCCGCGCTTCGGCCCTGGCCAATTCCTGCGCAACGGCGTCGGCCTTGACCGCCGCTTGCTCGAGCTTCTGCTGCGCCGGGGCGAAAGCGGCCTTGGCCTCGCCGGCCGCTGTGCGCTTGGCGGCGGCGTCGGCCGCGGACTGCTTGTTCGACGCATCGAGCCGGACGATCTCGCCGGCCGCTTCCTGGGCCGCCTGGCTCGCGGCCATGGCGGTAGCCGCTTGGTTCTTGGCGCCGGTCAGGGCATCGCCTGCGGCCTTTTTCTGCGCTTCCGCTTCCGCCAGCTTCTGCGCCGCGGCCGCGGCCTGAGTCTGCGCCGCCTGCTCGCCCTGCTGCGCATGGGCCAAGGCGGTCTTCGCATCGTCGGCCGCCTTGCGCTTGGCGGCGGCGTCGGCCCCGGCTTGCTGTTTCTCTGCCTCGGAGATCGCCTTGGCGGCTGCCTCCGCGGCCAACGCGACCTGCTCGGCTGACTGGCCGGCAGCCATGGCAGCGGCGACCTGATTCTTGGCGGCGGCCAGAGCATCGTCGGCTGTCTTCTTCTGCGCCTCCGCTTCGGCCGCCTTCTGGGCGGCGGCCGCAACCTGGGCCTGCGCCGCTTGCTCGCCCTGCTGCGCTTGAGCCAGCGCAGTTGCGGCATCCGCCGCCGCTTTGCGCTTGGCAGCGGCCTGCGTTGCCGCCAGGTTCTTCTCCTCCGCGATCTTCGCGGAGTCCTGGGCCGCCTTCTCGGCTGCCGCCAAAGCCGTGGCTGCAGCCGCCGCCTGGTTCTTGGCGCTCGCCAGGGAAGCGTCGGCCAGCTTCTTCTGGGCCGTCACGCGCATGAGTTTCTGCGCCGCAGCGCCGGCCGGTTTCTCCGCATTCTGCCGGGCTGTCTGCGCTCGTGCGAGAGCCGCCTTGGCATCCTCGGCCGCCTTGCGCTTGGCGGCGGCGTCGGCTGCAGCCTGCGCCTTCTGCTCCTCGGATCTGCCGGCACGCTCGGCCATTGTCTTTGCCGCGGCCTCCGCCCCTTGGGCGGCCTGCTCGGCTGACTGGTGAGCGGCGGCGGCCGCCGCCGCCTGGTTCTTGGCGCCGGCCAGGGCATCGTCGGCCGCCTTCTTCTGCACCGGAGCCTCGGCCAGGTTCTTGGCGGCGGTCATGACCTGGACGCGCGCTTGCTCCTGGCCTTGCTGTGCCTGGGCCAAGGCGGTCTTGGCATCGCCGGCTGCCTTGCGCTTGACCGCGGCGTCGTCCGCGGCCTTGTTCTTCTCCTCCGGAGATTTCGCGGCATCCCCGGACATCGCGCTCGCCGCCGCTTCCGCCGCCTGAGCCGCCTGCTCCGCTGCCTGGTAGGCGCCGATGGCGGCGATCACCTGGCCGTTCGCGCTCGCCGAGGCATCGCCGGCGGCCTTCTTCTGCGCCTCCGCTTCCGCCAGTTTCTGCGCGGCGGCCGCAGCCTGGGCCTGCGCCGCTTGCTCGTTCTGCTGTGCCTGGGCCAGGGCGGTCTTCGCATCATCGGCCGCCTTGCGCTTGGCGGCGGCGTCCGCCTCGGCCTGCGTCTTCTCCGCCTCGGAAACCGCCTTGGCGGCAGCTTCCGCAGCCAGCGCGGCCTGCTCGGCCGACCGGCCGGCAGCCGCAGCCGCTTCGACCTGGCTCCCGGCGCCGGCCAGAGCATCGTCGGCGGCCTTCTTCTGCGCCTCCGCTTCCGCCACCTTCTGCGGGGCGGCATCAGCCTGAGCCGTCGCTTTCTGCTCGTTCTGCTGTGCCCGGGCCAGGGCGGCCTTGGCAGTGTCAGCCGCTCTGCGCAGCGCGGCCGCCTGGGCCGCGGCTCTCTTGGCCTCCTCGTCGAGCTTGCCGGCCGCCTCGGAAGCGAGCCGCGCCGCGGCCTCGGCCTCCTTGGCCGCCTTCTCGGCCGCATCGTAAGCCTGCTGCAACGGAAGCGCGGCGGCCTTGGCGTCGGCCAGCGCTTGGTCGAGGGCGGGCTTGGCGCCGGTCGCGTCGGACAGCGCCTTGCTGGCGGCGGCCACGTTGGCCTCGGCCTGCTTCAACTCAGCGACGCCCGGCTCGCCCGCCAAGTTCATCGCATCCGTAGCCTGCTGTCGCTTCGCGCCGGCGGCTTTGCTCGCGTTGGCGTACGCCGTGTCGGCCTTCTGCATGGCGTCCCTCAAGGGGACGACCGCGGCTTCCGCCGCCTTGGCCGAGCTCTCGGCCGCATCGTGGTCGGCCTTCGCCTTGGCTTCTTCGTTCGTCTCGCCCCCGGCGCCGGCCGGCTTCGGCTCCTCCCCGGCCCGAGCCGAGGGAAAGAGGAAGATCGCAACGGCAACCACGAGCGGGAAGACGGTCCGGATTCTCATCGCAAATCCCGTTGAAGATGAACTGCAAGGCGGCTTCTCACGACCCGTCGAGCCCCGCTTCATGCCTGTCAGACCAGCCGGTTGACGAGACGCTGCTGCTCGGAGCCTGCGTGCCGCTCACACCCGTAGCGCAACCGCTGTCTTTCCTCGCCCCGCCTCCCTGCGAGCACTCGGTCGCTTCCGCTCAGAGCGCAAGCCACCCGATACTATTATTGTCTTGTACGCAGGGGCAGTCAAGCAATCGGCGCCGCGCGCGCTCGATGAGACTCCCGCGGCCGGTGGCCCACACACGCCGGCAGAGCGCCTCCGGATCGCGAGCGCATACGCGGCCGGACCGACGAGTCTCCGACTCAGCGCTCCCCCGCCAGCCGCACGACAGCATCAACCACGGCAGCGTCGACACGGATGCCGTGATCCAGCAAGCTCTGAATGAGCGGCTTGGCCTCGGGCATCGAATCTCTCCGTTTCGCGAGCACGACTTCCTGCGCCCGCGAGATGTCCCCCGTGCACCAGGCAGACAGGGGGAAACAGCCTTGACGTCCGCGCCGGCGGCGGCGTACAATCCATCTCGATTGTTACGTATACGTATCTTCGGCAGGGCGTCGCATGGAAATCGCACATCGCCTCCCGCTCGCGCTTCGCGCCGCATACCTCGCCATGCACCGCAGGACCGATGCCTGCGCGGCGGCGCGCGGCTGCACGGCCGACCAGTTCGTGCTCCTGGGCCTGCTGGCGCGCGAGGATGCGGTGACCCAGCAGGAGCTGGTCCGGCGAGCCTCCTCGGATCCGAACACGGTCAGGGCCATGCTGGTGCTGCTCGAGAAGCGAGGCCTCGTCGCGCGGGTGGGCCATCCCACCGACGGCCGCGCCCTCAACGTCATGCTGACGGAGAAGGGGCGGCGCCTGTATCGCAGGCTCTGGGCGGACACCGAGCAGCTCCGGCAGCGCCTCCGCGCCCTGTTCCGGCTCGGAGAGGCGAAAGCTCTGGTCGATTTCCTCGCGCGCATCTCGGAGGCGCTGTCGCCGCCGCCGGGGCGCACGCCCGCAAGGACGAAGAAAGGAGAACGGTAATGCGCGGCCGAACCGATTCTCTCCCGTACTTCTCTCGGCTGCGCGCAGATTGGCTCTTGCCCGACTGGAGGACGTTTCCATGACTCACGCTCGCATGACGATGGCGCTGGCCGGTTGGCTCTTCGTCCAAAGCTCGATCGCTCGTGCCCAGGACACGCCAGCGGCGCCTGCCGCGGCCGCGCCGGCGGCCGCCCAGCCGGCGCCCGATGCGCAGTCGGTCGTCATCGAACTCGGGGGGCGATATCCGTTGACCAAGGATGAGAACGGCGTGTGGACCGGCGCCACCCGCCCCCTGCCGGTGGGTTTTCACTACTACTCGGTGCTGATCGACGGGGCGGCCTTCAACGACCCGGGCACGCAGACCTTCTTCGGCGTCTCCAAGTGGTTGTGGGCGATCGAGGTCCCCGATCCCGCGGGAGGTTTCTACCAAGCCAACGACGTGCCGCACGTCTGGAACGTGGACTCCAATGCCCACGACCCGGCGCACTGGCGCAACAACCTGTATCATTTCGTGCAGCTCCTCTTCCGCTGATCCGGCCGGCCGGCGCGTTGCGCGCGCTCGAGGCACGACCTTCGTCCGATCGACAACCCATGCGAGGACCATTGCCATGCGGCGGTTCCGATCTCCTCTTACCTGCGTGTGTCTGGCCGCGGCGGCCGCCGCCGGCATCGCCGCCGCGCCGCCCGAGCCTTCCCGCGCTTCCGCCGGCGGCGCCCGATCCTGGACCGCCGACAACGGCAACGGGACCTATTCCAATCCCCTCTTCTACGAGGAGTTCGAGGACCCCGACGTGATTCGCGTCGGCGAGGACTACTATCTGGCCGGGACGACGATGCACATGAATCCCGGCCTGATCGTGATGCATTCCAGGGATCTGGTGAACTGGTGCTTGGCAGGTTACTGCATCGAGCGCCTGGACTTCGGGCCCCGGTTCCGGCTCGAGGGCGGGAACATCTACGGGCAGGGCATCTGGGCGCCCTGTATTCGCCACCACGGCGGCACGTTCTACGTCTTCGCCAACGTCAACGGCGTGGGCACCCAGGTCTTCCGTTCCAGGTCCCCCACGGGCCCCTGGGCGCGCAATCAGCTTCCGGGCATGCACGACCTGTCCGTCCTCTTCGATGACGATGGCAAGGTGTACGCCATCTACGGCGCGGGCCGGTACACCATCGTCGAGCTCGACAAGGACCTGACCGAGATCGTTCCCGGCTCCCGCCGCCCGATGAACGCCCAGGGCATGGGCGAGGGCCACCACCTCTACAAG
>JBFZCA010000153.1:0-12821 GCA_041308205.1 Planctomycetota bacterium
GCGCCGGCGGCGGACGCCGAGCCCGTCCACCTCAGGCAGCGCCTGCGCAACCTCGAGCGGCTGCAGGAGATCACGCAGGCCATCAACAGCGAGCTGGTCGTCGACAAGGTCCTGACGCGGATCATCGACGCGGCGCTCGAGCTCGCCAACGCCGAGCGCGGGTTCTTGATCGTCGGCGCCGGCAAGGACCAGAAGTTCCAGGTCGCGCGCAACCTGCTGGGCGAGGACCTGAGCGATCCCGCGCAGGAGATCAGCCAGTCGATCGCCCGCGAGGTGCTGACGACGGGGCGGCCGCTCGTGACCAACGACGCCGTCGGCGACGCGCGCCTGGCGCGCTTCAAGAGCGTGCGCGACCTCAAGCTCATGTCGATCGCGTGCCTGCCGCTCCCCGGCCGGGAAAAGACCATCGGCACGCTGTACCTGGACAACCGGAGCATGAAGAACGCGTTCAAGGACGAGGATCTCGCCACGCTCGTGACGCTCTGCAACCAGGCGGCGATCGCGCTCGAGAACGCCCGGCTTCTGGAGGACAACAGCCGCACCCGCCGGGCCCTCGAGGAATCCAACGTGCGGATCGCGGCCCTCAACCGGCGCCTCGCGGACAAGCTGCGGGAGAAGAGCGTGGCCCTCAAGCAGGCGCACACGCTGCTCGAGGACCGCTTCCGCTTCAGCAACATCATCGGGAAGAGCAAGCCCATGCAGGAGGTCTTCCACGTCATCCAGCGCGTGGCGAAGACCGACCTGCCGGTCCTCATCGAGGGCGAGAGCGGCACGGGCAAGGAGCTCATCGCCAACGCCATCCACTTCAACAGCGCGCGCCGAACGCAGCCGATCATCTCGGAGAACTGCGGGGCGCTCACGCCGACGCTCCTCGAAAGCGAGCTGTTCGGCCACGAGCGCGGGGCCTTCACGGGCGCCGTCAAGGAGAAGCAGGGGCTCTTCGAGATCGCCGACCGCGGCACGCTGTTCCTCGACGAGGTCGGCGACATGGACCTGGACATGCAGAAGAAGCTGCTGCGCGTGCTCGAGGCGGGCGAGATCAGGCGCGTCGGCGGCAAGGACGTCATCACGGTCGACGTGCGCGTCATCACCGCCACCAACCACAAGCTGAGCGGGCTGGTCGCGGCGGGGCGCTTCCGGGAGGATCTGTTCTGGCGGCTCAACGTGATTCGCATCTCCGTGCCGCCGCTCCGCGACCGGCGCGAGGACATCCCGCTGCTGGTCGAGCATTTCCTGAAGAAGATCGCCGAGTCCCAGGGCGAGGCGCCCAAGCGCCTCAGCCAGGAGGCGCTTCGCAGGCTGCTTGCCTACCACTGGCCGGGCAACGTGCGCGAGCTGCAGCATTTCCTGGAACGTACGCACCTCCTGGCGCACGAGGACACCATCGGATCCGAGGATGTGATCTTCGAGGCGGACCAGGCCGCGCCGCCCGCCGTCATCGCCCGGGAAAGCGCCAACCTCAAGCAGGCGAAGGAGGAATTCACCAAGTGGTTCCTCATGCGCGCCCTGGCCGAGCACGGGGGGGTCGTCTCGCGCGCGGCACACCACTGCGGGATCAGCCGGGAAACCCTGCATCGGCTCCTGCGCAAGTACCGGCTGGAGGAGGCGGCGGAGTAGCCCCTCGGGACCGCGCGACGTTCTCCGACCGCTTCCGCGCGCAGAGACCTTCTTCGTCTGAAGAAAGGAAGAAACCACGTAACCGTTCACGGTTTTCTCGCCGTGTTCGGGTGCACAGACATGTGTCATCTGACGGAAAAGAAACCACAGAGGCGCAGAGAGCACAGAGACGAGAACGGAGAGAGACCGCCGCACTTGACACGGAGCCACGCAACGTCTCACGTTTCGTTCTCTGTGGCCTCTGTCTTCTCTGTGGTGCATCAGTCCGTTCGCATCGCGAGATGGTGATAACACGCGATCCGTGTCGGGGCAGCCCCGGGTGAAACGGACTGCGATCCTGCCTGTGACCGCGTCGCCCTCCCGTCCTCAAGTCCCGCCCCCCCAGGTACCGATACTGTTCAACGGAGGCGTCTGCGATTCCGCCTTCACGCAACGGATTTCGTGTTGTCCAGGGGAGGTACTCATGCACAGGCTTCGGTCGTTCCTTGCCGCCGCGGGAACGGTGCTTGCGTTGAGCGCGCTCTCTTCCTGTTACACCTACGGCACGGAGCCGGAATGGGTCAGGGGTAGGATCTCGGACCAGTCCGACTCGTTCCGCCGCGCCGTCCTCATCCCCGCGGCGCAATGGATGGAGCAGTACAAGCAGTTGCGCGAGGATCCGGCCTACGGGCAGCGCAGCTACCGCATCGCCATCGGCGTCCCGCTGGCCGTCGAGGTCGTCAACGAAGGCATCACGCGTTCCGTGTACGTGAGCCCCGACGGCACCGTCGACCTGCCGCTCGTCGGCACGGTGTACGCGGCCGGCAAGCGCATCAACGAGTTGCGCGCGGAGCTTGCGACGCGCTACGAGCCGTTCTTCAAGGACCGGGTGCAGGTGAACGTGAACACGGACCGGCCGGTCGCATTCCTGGGCGGCGACAACCGCTGGAGAATCGGCGGCCGTGTGACCGTGATCGTGGCCGATTACGGCATTACCGGCAAGACCGTCGACCTGCAGGGCGACGAGAACCTGCTCGAGGCGCTGTTCGGCTACGGCAACGGCTACGCCGGCCACACGAACCTCGGCGCCAAACCCGAGCTGAAGGAAGTGGGCGTCATCCGCGAGTACGTGACCGATGAGGCGAGCGGACGGACCGAGACGGTGATCATCCTGTGCGATGTCGAGCGGCTGCTCTTCGGCGGCGACGTCATGCAGAACGTGCCCATCCACCACAAGGACATCGTGTTCGTACCGCGGCGGCGGGACACCCTGCTCGAGGAGATCCACGATGCGCTCGGGTACTGGTCCCAGATGCTGACCGACACGCAGCAGATCCGCGACATCGTCAAGGCAATGGAGAAGTGGTAGGGCGGCCCCTGCCCGGCGAGGAGGTTGGGAATGACCGACAATGCGACACATTCCGCGATCGAAACGGTGAAGCGCATCGCCCACGAGGTCGTGTGGGACGAGCTCAAGCAGTTGCGCGGCCAGATCCAGGAGGTCTGCCTCACCGCGGTCGAGGCGGCGCTCGGACAGTTCCTGGGATCGGAGCGCTTTGCGCGCGCCGTCAGGGAGGCCGCGCCGGCGGGCGGGGGCGCGCCGGGGAACCTCGACGCCAGGATCAAGACGCAGGTCGCCGCATGCCTCCCCGAGATCATAGCCTCCGAGCAGGTGCAGGCGCACTTCAACGCCATGCTCAAGGACAAGGGCAAGGAGATCTTCAAGCAGGCGATCTTCGGGGGCAGCCTCGACCTGAAGAAGGTCGTCGCTCGCGTCGTCGAGCAGTCGCTCGACAGCCGCGCCGGCGCCGTCGTCGTCGGCGATGCCGGCGGCGGGGGCGTGAGCATCGCGGCCGCGGTCGAGTCGTACCTCACGCAGCACCTCGGCAAGGACCTCTCCCATGCCGTGCAGGCGGAGATGCGCACGTTTCTGGCCTCGGAGCAGATGAAGGAGCTCCTCGAATCCAAGTTCCGGGCCATCGACGTCTATCTGAAGACCGACCTGATCCCGAGAGTCGTCAAGCGCGAGATCGCCAAGTCCGAGGAGACGCGCGCCTGAGCGCCTCTTCGTCCGGGAGCCGCGACACGCGCCCCGCCGCGGCCGGCGTGGCGACAGGCGCCCTTAACGTGATATGATTTCATTGGTTGCGGCGCAGCCCGGCCGATCCGCGCCGCCGGCGCACGGAGCGCGGGCCGCGCCCCGGCCGCCGATCTCGGGCGTGAACGTTGTACGGGAATCGTCGATGCCGCGGACAGTTGCACACTTCTCTTCGATCGCGGGCGCAGCCCGCACGCGAAACGGGCACACGGCGCACGGCGCGCGCCTTTCCGGCGCGCGGCGCGGCGTTGCTGCCATCGCGGCGGCGCTTGCCGCCGCCGGCCTTGCCCTCGGCGCCCAGACTCCGCCGCGCGCGGAGATCTCGACGCCGGTGCTCGACTGGGGCAAATGCGGCCACCGGCAGGAGCTCACGAAGACCGTCACCGTCACGAACCGCGGCGAAGAGCCTCTCAGAATCGAGAGGCTCAGGTCGAGCTGCAGTTGCACCACGGTGAAAATCGACACGCAGGCCCTCGGCCCGAACGAGTCCGCGGAGATCGCGGTCGTCCTGAGCACGGGCACGGTCATGGGGTATCTGCAGAAGTACCTCGAGTTCCACACCAGCGACCCGCAGCGCAAGGACGTCAAGATTCCGATCCTGGCCAGGATCCACGACGAGGTGAAGGCCGAGCCATGGACGCTTCCCCAGTTCACGGCGATCGCCGAGGGGCCGCCCGTGACGCAGGAGTTCACGCTCAAGTGGCGCCAGAAGTCCGCGGTCAACCTGGCGCTCGAGAACCTCCGGTGCAGCGACAAGGCCATGCGCGTCGAGGCCGTCCCGATCAAGAACGGCGGGATCATTGCCGGCTACAAGGTCGCGGTGACGGTCGCGCCGCCCGCGGCCGAGGGCATTTTCAACGGGAACATCCTTGCGGACCTCAACGGCCTGCCATGGGAGTTCCGCGTCTACGGCCAGGTCTTCGTCGGCATCGTCGTCGAGCCCGCGTATTTCCAGTTCCACCGCATCGACGACCCCGAGAAGGCGCAGAGCTCGATCGTTCTCACGTCGGCGGACGGCACGCCGTTTCGCCTGCTCGACATAACCTGCACGCCGTCGCCGTTTCTGAGCTTCACCGTGCGCAGCAACGATGACGGCACCGAGCACACGATCAACGCGAAGATCGCGATCGCGGACCGCGCCACCCGGTTCTTCGGCAAGGTGCAGATCCGCACGGACCACCCCAAGAAGGCCCTGATCGAGGCCACCTGCCTCGGCTTCTGGGCAGTGGAGGGCAAGAAAGGCGGATGAGCGCCGCTCCTCTGTGGGCGCGCGCAAGGAGGTAGCATGCCGGACATTGCCGTCCCGATCACGCAGATCGCCGCGCTCATCGGCGGCGAGCTCGTCGGCGACCGCACCCTCGTGATCCGGGGGCTCAAACCGCTCGCGGACGCGGGCCCCGCGGATCTGTCCTTTCTCGACAACGAGAAGTACCTGCCGCAGTTCGAGAGCACGCGCGCCGGCGCCGTGATCGTCGGCCCGAGCATCGACGCCGGCGGCAAGACCATCGTCAAGGTCGCCGCGCCGTACGCGGCGTTCGCGCGCGTGCTGCAGTCGCTCGCGAGCGCGCCGCCCTGCCCCTTCGAGGGCGTCTCGCCTCAGGCCTTCGTCGCTCCCGACGCCGCGCTCGGCGATGGCGTGCGGATCGCCCCCGGCGCCTTCGTCGCGGCCGGCGCGTCGATCGGCGCGCGGACTCGGATCTGGCCCGGCGTCTCGGTGGGGCCGCGCTCGCACATCGGCGCGGACTGCACGATCAACCCCAACGTGACGATCTACCACGAGTGCATCATCGGCGACCGCGTGACGATCCACGGCGGCGCCGTCATCGGCGGCGACGGCTTCGGCTTCGCCCCGGCCGGCGAGAAGTACGTCAAGATCCCGCAGATCGGCAACGTCGTCATAGAAGACGACGTCGAGATCGGCGCCAACACGACGATCGACCGTGCCGCGCTCGGCACGACGCGCATCCGCCGGGGCGCGAAGATCGACAACCTCGTCATGATCGCCCACAACTGCGACGTCGGCGAGGACTCGATCATCGTGGCCCAGGTGGGCATCTCCGGCTCCACGGTTCTCGGGCGCCACGTGGTCCTGGCCGGCCAGGTCGGCGTGTGCGGGCACATCAAGCTCGGCGACTTCGTGCGCGTGGGCGCCCAGTCCGGCGTCACGAAGAGCATTCCGGACGGCGAGGAGGTCCTCGGCGCACCCGCGATTCCGGTCAACGAGTTCAAGCGCCTGACCGCCCACATGCGCAAGCTGCCGGAGCTGCACGACCGCATCAAGGAGATCGAGAAGAGATTATCGGACCTGGAGAAGCCGAAGGAGGCGTAGCGTCCCGTTCCGTGCGCGCTGCGGCCTTCGAGCCCGCCGGCGGAACCGCCGCCCGCGCCCCGGCCGAAGCCCGCGGCCTTTTTTCGGCCGAAGTGAAATTGACAACCGCCCCGGCGGTCGGTAGCATTAGGTGGTCTTTTGCCTGACCCGGGACGGGACAGGCATCCGACGCAGTGACGTGCGGGCCCATAGCTCAACTGGGAGAGCGCAGCGTTCGCAATGCTGAGGTTAGGGGTTCGATCCCCCTTGGGTCCACCAGAATCCGCAAGGCCGCGGCGCGCATGACGCCGCGGCCTTTTCGTTGTGTTCGGCATCACGGGCGCGCGCGAAGCCCGCTCACGGCTGCCGCTCGACGCCGACCGGGGTCGTGGTCTTGTCGATCCTGAGCCCGCTCCACAGGACGCGCCGCCAGTCGCCCGCGCGGTTGGCGAGCGCGGGCTCGAACGCGGCGAAGCGCTCGCGCAACACGGCCCGCGCCGCGGGTTCCTCGTCGACGACCTTGGCCGCGCACACGAGGGTGCGGCTCGGCGGCGGCCGCGTATCGACGCCGAGCGGCTGCGTGCCGGCGGCCGGCGGCGCGTCATCGTAGAACACCATGCCGGTCGCATCGGCGTCCTCGGCGAACTCGAGCTCGAGCGTCCCGAGGTAGTACGCGCGCTGCGCCTCGGCGGCGACAACGTGCTCGACCTTGCCGCCCGCGAACTCCCAGAAGTCGCCGATCCGCGCCACCGCCACGCATACGTCGCCCGCCGGCACGGCGAAAGCGTGCAGCGTGCCCGCATCCAGGCCGGCGGATCCGCCGGCGCTGAAGATGAAGTCCCGCTCCCCGAGCCCGGAGAGAAACGCCCCATCCCGCCCGATCGTGATGTGGACGGGCGCCGTCCCGCTCGTCATGCGCAGCGCGAACAGGACGAGCGCCCGGTCGGGCGCGACATCCTCCTCGACCGTGACGAGCGCCGGCCGCGCGCAGCCGCACAGAAGCATCGCCCCGGCGCCCAGGAGCTTGACCGCCGCGGCCCATGGCTTACACTGACGAGCACGGAACGCGGATGATGTCATTGACACGGTTCTTCCTTCTGCTCAACTGCGCCGCGGCGGGGCTCGCGGCCGCCGGGAGCACCCCCGCCGGGACGCCGGACGATCCCGGCTTCCTGGTCCACAGCCAGGAGTTTAACCTACGCGTCTTTCCGGAGAAAGGGTCCTGCGAGGCGACCGTCGCCTGGGATGTCGAGGTCCGCGGCTCCGCGCCGCGCGCGCAGCTCACGGCCTATCTCGCCGACGTGGCCGAGGTCACGGGCGCATCCTCCCCGGCCGGCCCGCTCGCCTGGAAGCGCGTGCCGTCGCTCGTGCCTTTCTTCTCGTCGGTCATCGTCTCGTTCCCGGCGCCGCGGCCGCCGGGGCACCGCGAGACGGTGACGTTCGCGTACACGCTCTCCCCGAGCGCGGCGGTCACCGGCCTTGCCGCCATGAACATGTCGGCCGCGCCCGACAAGATGTACTTCTTCGAGTGCTGGTACCCCACCATCACGCCCTTCATCGACGAGAACACCTTCGTGCGCGCGGGCCAGAAGCCGCCCTTCACGCTCACGGCATCGGTGCCGGCCGGTTTCGCGTTCATCACGGCCGGCGAGCTCGTGTCGGATGCGACCGGCGGCGAGCGCGCCGTGTTCACGTACCGCTGCGCCCGGCCCGCGCCGTTCCTCATACCGTTCCTCGCCGGGAAGTTCGCGCGCACGCGGATCGACGGCGGCCCCGTGCCGCTCGATCTCTTCGTCATGGAAGACGCGCGCGCGGAGGAACTGTCGGAATTCACGCGCTTCATCGCGCAAGGCGCAGCGCTCCAGGCGCGCCTCCTGGCCCGGCCCCCGCCCGCGCGCCTGGCGGTCGCGCTCTGCGAGGCGGGCGGGCTCGCGCGCGGGTTTCCCGGCCTGATCATCGTGCCGCCCGGATTCCCCCGCTACCGGCACGACCCCGCGGTGGCGTCGACGACGTGTCACGAGCTTGCTCACACGTACTTCGGCAACCTCGTCACGGCCCACGGCCCGGGCGGCAACGAGTTCCTGTCGGAGGGCCTGGCCACCTATATCGGCATCAAGACCGCAGCCGCGGCCGGCGCGACGGCGGAGGCCGAGGACGCGCTCTTCGCGCAGTCGCTCGCCAAGCTCATGCGCAGCGACACCCCCGACTCGCCGATCGTGCAGGTCAGGCCCATGCAGAACGTGCTCTCGGGCGAGGTCTACAGCAAGGGCGCGCTCGTCTTCAACGAGCTCGCGCGGCTCATCGGCGAGAAGCGGCTCTGGCGCCTGCTGGGGTCCTATCTTGCGCGCCATGCGGGCGGATTCGCCACGCTCGATGAGTTCAGGCGCCTCGTGCGCGAGGAGGCCTGGCCGCAACTTGCCTGCTTCCACGGCCATCGGGCGCTTCTCGATCGCTTCTTCGCGCAGTACCTGGACTCGACCGCGCTGCCGTGGGTCCAGATCGCGGACTCGGGCGCGCGCACGCCCGGGAAGTGCGAGTGCACGGTGAGAAACCGCGGCGATGGGTTCGGCCTGGCGCCGATCGGCATCCGGGCCGGGGGCGCGACCGAGGAGCATTCGCTCTTGATCGCGCCGGGCGAGACGCGCACGCTCTCGATCGCGCGGCCGGGGTCGGAGCAGATCGCCTGCACGGTGGACCCGCACGGCACGTTCCTTCACGGCGTCCGCCGGGCGAGCATGCTCGCCCGCGCGGCGGATCTGCGCCGGAAGGGCCTGACCGCCGAGGCGCGCGCGGCCTACGAGGAGCTGCTTGCGCGCATCCCCGAGGACGGCGAGGCGTGGTACGGGCTCGGAAGGCTCGAGGAGCAGGCCGGGCAGCCGGCGCACGGGGCGGAGTGCCACGCCAAGGCCGCGGCGCTGGGCGGCGAGGAGTGGCTGCCCACGTGGGGCTGGCTCAGGGAGGCCGAGTGCCGCATCGCGCTCGGGGACAAGGCGCGCGCCCGCGCGCTGCTCGAACGCGTTCTCGCGGAAGGCAACGACACGTTCGATGCGAAGCGCGAGGCCGCGGCGGCGCTGAAGAGAATCGAGGAGTGAGCAATGCGACGAATCGTTCTGTGCGCGGTTCTTTCGGGGTGTGCGGGCGCGTGGGCGGCGGCCTCCGCGCCGGGGCCGGGCGCCGCGCTCACGGGCGACCCCGAGGCGCTCGCGCTCGTCGCCAAGGTGGTCAAGGCGATGGGCGGCGAGGCCGGCCTCGCCAAGCGCCGGCAGCTCTACATCGAGCAGGAGGTCAAGGTCTTCACCCTCACGGTCGAGACCTGCCTGTGGATCAAGGGCGAGAAGCAGCGCATCGAGCAGCGCATGGGCAACGCCCCCGGCGCGCCCATCACCGTCATCTTCGACGGCAAGGACCTGTTCCTGCTCGTCAACGGGCAGAAGCGAGACCCCGGCGAGACCCTCACGAAGGCCTTCCACGCCGAGCGCAAGCGCTTCGACATCTGGTGGGACTGCCGCGTCAAGCCCCTCGCGGTCAAGAGCCTGGGGACGAAGAAGCTCAAGCCGCAGGAGGACGCCGCCGAGCGCGAGCTGGCGATGCTGGAGTTCACGCATCCCGACAAGGACACGACCACGGTCGGCATCGATCCCGCGAGCGACCAGCCGGTCTACGTGGCCTACCGCGGCCCGCACCCGCAGACCGGCAAGGTCATCCCGTGGGCGCAGTGGCTCGGAGACTTCGCGCCGATCGAGAGCGCGGGCGGCCTCGTCTTCCCGCGCGTCATGGAGATCTACCAGGATGCGCAGCGGCTCTCGACCGCGAAGCTCAAGACCGTGAAGACGCCCGCGGAGATCCCCGACAGCCTCTTCGCGGCCGAGGCGGCCAGGCCGATCGACTGATCCGAAGCCGGAACAGCGCGCGACCAATACGCCTTGGCCCGCGACCTCCGGCCGCAGATGCCGGAGGAAGAGAACCCGCGGGGAGACCGGCCCGCGAAGAAGAGCGCAGCCGGGCCCGATCCGGCACGGAAGCCAACGCCGGGGTCGGTCCGCGGCGCCGGACGACATGCGCCGTCCTTCGTGCCTTCGTGCCTTCGTGGCATTCTCCCGTCTGATTCGCGCGGCGGATTCTTCCCGGCCGGCTACGGCGCGTCCTGGAGCGCCCGCAGGAAATCCTCGAGCGGCATGCTCGTCACGTCGCCCTCGCGCGCCGGCCCCTCGAGCGCGGCGCACACCGCCCCCTCCTTCTGCTCCGGCGTCAGCGGCCAGGCGCGCACATCGCCGCCGAGCAGCGCTTCCTCGCCGAGCGTTCCGCGGTCGAGAAAGAGCGCCTTCACCGAGGCCCGGCCGTCCAGGTAGAGCCTCCCCCGCAGGACGAGCGCCTTGTCGCCCTTCAGGAGCACGGTGCACTCGGGGCCGAGCGTGAGACAGCCGCTCTCGACGGTCAGCGCGGCGGCGCCCGTCCCGAACTCGGGGGTCGCGCCCTGGGAAAGCGTCTCGAGCAGCTTGCGAAGACACGGGCCGAGGTTCACGCCGTTGAGCTTCAGAACGCTCGCGCGCGCGATCATGCCGTCCTCGTCGAACCTGAGATCCAGCGCGCCCTCCGCCGTGCCCGTCACGCCCGCATCGAACTTGAGCATGCCCACGAGGTCCGCGATGTCCGCGCCGGGGAGGCGCACCTTGAGCGTGAAGACCGGCTTCTCGGCGTCGCTGAGCGCGCCCGCGCCCGTGACCTTGCCGCGCTCCGCCGCGAAGCTGAACTCGCGCACGGCCCAGCCCTTCTCGTCCTTTCGCACGGCGAACACGCCCGCGCCCTGGCGCCGGCCGAGCAAGTCGAGCTGTTCCCATCGCAGCTCGGCGTCTTCAACCGCGTTGTGCGCGAGCTTGGCGTGCACCTTCACGGCGTGCGCGCGCGCCACATTCCCGAACGCGATCTCCTTGGCGCCGAAATCCGCCATGATCGTCTGGTGCCCCGGCACCAGCGGGTCCTCGACGAGGACCGTGCCGACGGCGACGCCTCCCGGCGTCACGTGCGCGCACAACCGCTTGAGCCCTTCCCAGGCGACCAGGCGCGGCCAGGCGCCCGAGATCGCCACCGACTGGAAATCGATGCGCGCCGACGACGGCGGCTCGGGGGCGCCCGCGAGATTCCCGCTCGTGCGCACATCGAACCCCGCCATGGTGCCGGCAAGGCCGTCCCACGCGATGCTCCCCGCCGCGAGCGCGACGCGTCCGGCCAGATCCCTGAGCTGGATTCCCGACGACGCGAAGCCGAGCGCAAGCTCGCTCGCGTCCACGCGGGCGCTCCACACCGGCCCCTCGGGCGCGGACCGGCCTTCGAGCGCGAGATCCCCAACGCCCTCGATCGTCAATTCCTGGGTGCGGCCGAAGAAGAGCTCGGCCAGCGCCGCGACGCCGGTGAAGTTCTCGGCGCGCACGCCCAGCGTGAAGCCCCACGGATCGACATCGACGCGGCCCTCGACCGAGCCGCGGTCCCAGCCCCAGGCCGGCTGCCCGGGCGCGGCGGGATCCTCGTACGGCGCGAGCTGCGCCGACAGCACGCCCGCGCCGCCCGCGTCGGCGCCCAGGCGCACGTTCGCGAGCGACACGCGCCAGGTCTTTCCGCGGTCGCGCTCCTTGATCGCCACGTGGAGCGCGCTCGTGCAAAGAACCTCCCGCAGCACCCGGCGCTGCCACAGCGCGCGCAGGCGCGCCTCCACGTTGGCGAAGTTCCACGCGCCCTTGCTCGACTCGACCGTCAGCTCGCCCACCTGGCACGCGAACGCCAGGCGCTGGCCGGCGAGCGTCGGGACGAAGGGCCCGTCGCTGGTCACCTTGACCTCGCTCAGCACGGCCAGCTCGCGCGCTTCGTGCACGGGCTCGGCGCCGATCGCGATGCTGCGCGCCGTGAATTCCTCCAGGCTTGCCTGCCGCAGCCCGCGGAAGTCCCAGTCGCGCGTCGCGTCGTTCCCGAGGAAGCCGCGCAGGCGCGCCTCGACCTGGCCGGGAAGGCCGAAGAGGTGCCACATTCCGAGCGTCAGGAGCGCGAGAATCGCGCAGACGACAAGCACGTTTCGCCAGAAATTCATTCGTCGCCACCCGCGCGGCCCCGAACGGGGCGGCGCGCCGCCCCGTTCCCGCCGCACACTTGCGTTGCTCCCGCGTTCAACTACGATGGGGCGTGGCCCGGCACGGCGCGTTGCCAGCGCCCGGCCGCGCAGGCCCCACGATCGAGCCGCCCACATGTGCCACACGACCATGCGCGCAGCGTCGCAGGATCGCCCAATAGGGTACGCCTTCGCATCTTCCGCCGCAAGCGGCAAGCTCCCGGCAACCGGAACGGCCCCCGGAATCGCGGGCCGCGGCCGGCGGCCGGCGCTCCAACCCGCAACGAGACTTGACCTTGCGCCGCTCGCGCCCCGCGCCCCGTCCTCCGGCCGCGCCACTTCGCCTCCCCGGCGGTGTTGCATCTCATGATGCCCGATACGGAGCAGGGACGGGAGCTGATGCTCCGCCTCGCGCGCGGGGACATGCGCGCGTTCGAGGAGATCGTGGTGAGCTACGAGCGTGCGGTGCGGAATTTCGCGTTCCGGTATCTCGGCGACGAGCGCAAGGCCGAGGATGTCGCGCAGGAGACGTTCCTGCGCGTCTACAAGGCGCGCTCCCGCTGGCGTCCCGACGCGAAATTCCACACCTGGCTGTTCACGATCACCTCGCGCCTGTGCCTGAACGCGATCAGGTCCCAGCGGCGCGAGCGGCGCGTCATGCATCCGGCCGCCGGCGCCGACGATCGCGATGCGCTGGCCGGCGCTCCGGAGCGGCGCACGCC
>JBFZCA010000154.1:0-17116 GCA_041308205.1 Planctomycetota bacterium
CGAAGGAAATTGGTGACTGTCCCCGGAATTGAGACAATCCTCGGGGATCGCGCCGCCGAGCATCGCCGCCATGTTCTCGGCGGCGCGGCGCTGCAGTTCCCGGCTCGACGCGCTCGAGTACCACGCGTAGTGCCCGGTGGCGACGACGCGGGGATGGGCGAGGAGCGCATCGCGGTTTTCAAGCGGCGGCTCGTCCCAGAAGACATCGAGCCCGGCCGCGTGGAGCCTGCCCGCCTCGAGCGCCCGGAGAAGCGCCTCCTCGTCGACGACGGGCCCTCGCGACGTGTTGATGAGAATCGCCGTCGGGCGCATCCGCGCGAGCGCGCGCTCGCCGATGAGGAGCTTCGTCTCCTCCGTGAGCGTGCAGTTCAGGCTGACGACATCGCTCTCTTCAAGCACGCGGTCGAGCTCGCATCGAATCGCGCCCAGTGACGCGAACCGCGCCTCGGGCACGTAGGGATCGCAGGCGAGGACCAGCCGGAAGAGGCCTTGCGCCTTGGCGCACAGCGTCCCGCCGATCCTTCCCAGGCCGACGATGCCGAGCGTCATCTCCCTGAGCTCGGGAACGAACGCCGCGGGCGGCGTCGTGTACTTCGCGCGCAGAAAGCCGGCGTCCGTCCCGGCGCGGAAACCGCGCGCGCACGCGAGGATCAGCCCCAGCGCGTGATCGGAGACGGAGTGGTTCGCATACCCCTGGACGTTCGAGACGCGGACGCCGCGGCGCGCCGCCGCGGCCAGGTCGACGTTCTCGTGGCCGACGCCGTACCGGACGATGGCGCGAAGGCCCTGGAGGGCGCTCAGGAACTCGTCATCGACGATCGTCCACCTGACGAACATGCCGCACGCGCCGCGGGCGAACTCCATCTTCCCGCGCCGATCGTGCCTGTCGCCCGGAAAGATCTCGAGCCGGGCTCCCGCGGCCGCGAGGATCTTCTCTTCCTGCGCGTACGAGTCGTAGCCCGCATCGATGACGACGACCCGCTCGGCAAGCTCGGCGTTTACCATGGCCACGAACTCCCGGCCGCCTCGGGCAGCGGCCCGAGCAGCCGCTCGGCGACGCTCCGGATCGCGTCGATCTTCCCGCGATAGGCCCAGACCTGCGAGACATCCTCGGCCGGGCGGTCGCCGCCGACCTTGACGGCGGGCGCGTGGTGCTCGAGCTCGCTGAACGCGCCGAGCGCGCTCTGGACGTTGCAGGCCTGAAGCGCGTACCCGAGGTCGCCGGGATCGCTCCACGGGACATCGACGTACTCGCCCGACGGGTCGACGCCGAAGTTGCGCACGACGAGGCACGCGCGCGCTCTCGTCCGGTGGAGGTAGCCCGCGCGGCCGGTCACGGCAACGGCCCGCAGTGCGATCTTGTGCTCGCCCGGGGCCGTCATTCGCCACAGCACCATGCGCTCGCCGAGGACGAGGTCGTCCGGGTTCAACTTCCCGAAGCAAAGGAGCGGCGCCGCCGGCCCGTGGGTCGCGACGATCAGGACGCCGCCGTGCGGCAACTGGAGCAGGCTCCAGGGGCCGACCCAGGCCTCGCCGGCCCCGCGATGCGAGAGGACCCTGACCATCGTCCTGAGCGTGTAGCCCGCGTATTCGAGGTCGTCGGGGACGGGAGGATGCCGCTCGCGCCGCAGCGGGTCCGGCGCGGGGCCGAGCTCCTTGCGGATTTCCACCGTGAGATCGATCTTCGACCGCGAGAGCGACGCGCGCACCTCGCGGCACATGACGTAGCGCCCGGGCTCCTTCTCGACCGAGTACGCGCCCGCATCGAGATCGCGGGGCTGCGCGTACCTGTCGAGCTTCGGGTAATTCGGGAGGAAGAAGTCGACCTCGGGCGCAAGCCAGGTCCTGTCGCCGCCCGGATTGTGCCACCCCGCGCTCTCGAAGAGACGTCGAGCCGATTCGGCCTCGCCGAGGGCGGGATTCGTCCAGAAGAAGTTCTCGTCGTCGCGCGGCCCGAAGAGGCCCAGAACGCGCCCGCCGTGCGGCAGGAGAAGCAGCCTCGTTCCGCCGGGAAACAGCGCGTCGTGGATTTCCCGGCCGGCGTCGTGAATCGTCCGCAGGAGATCGGTGCGCATGCGCATGGCTCCTTGTCGTCGAAAGGCCGCCGGGGCGCGCCCTTGACCGCATCGCAAAAAGTAAGATAATTCAGGACGACCATACGATAATCGACCGCGCGGGTTTTCGCCACCGTCTCGCGCACGCCATCCGAGGCGCCGCCCGCCGGCATCAAGAAGAACGACACCCGTGGAGGTTCATGGCCATGAGAGCGATTGTCGCCTTCTTCCTTCTCGCCGGGTACCCCGCCCTCGCGCCCGCCCTCGACTGGACCGCCGCGACCGTGTTCCTCTGCGATGAGAACGGCGCCGTGATCGCCGCCGGCAGGTGGAACACGGGCCCCATCGACGCCGCCTGGGACATCTTTGTCTACGAGGGAGAGCCCTCGAAGACCCCGGAACGCTGGCTCAACGGCGATGACCACGGGATCAAGATCCCGCTCCGGCCGGGCACGCACACGTATACGTTTCACTTCGAGGGCACGAGCCCGCTCCCACTCCTCGGCATGAACCTCTTCTTCGATGGCAGGAACGACAAGCCCGCCATCTCGGTGTTCGCGAAACCCGCCGCGGGCGGTCCGCCCTACCCCGCCTTCAGGGCGAACGGCGCCGCCGCCACCATGGGCCCGCCGATCGCGGAGGTTCCGGGGGCCGGGAGCCTCGTCTTCGACGCGGGCGACGGCGGCCTCGCGACCTTCGACGAACGATCGGAGGCGCTGCGGGCGACGCTGGCGGACTTCCGGATCATGGAGCCGGCCGGCCTCGATCTCGTCGGCCCCCACGCGGCGCAGCCGAGCGGCAAGCCCGACTACGTGGGCTGCTTCACGCTCAAGATCGAGCGCTACGTGCCGCGCCCGCCCGAGCCATTTCTCTGGCTTCGCACCGTTGCCGGGTTTCACGCAGGCGTGCCCGGGACTCTGGACGAGTTGAAGAAGGCATTCCCCGCCGGCGAGATCGCCCCGCCGTTCTCGTTCGTCTACGACGGCGTGCCCTCGGCGGAGCTTCTCAAGGGCTGGAACGTCGAGGCGACGGCGTCGCTCCTCGACGAGGACGCCACGGCGAGCACGGTCGAGTTCACCGACCCGAAGACCGGCCTCGCCGTCCGCTGGGAAGGCATCGAGTACCTCGATTCGCCTGTTGTCGAGTGGACCGTGCGCCTCGAGAACAAGGGCAAGGCCGACACGCCGCTCATCACCCATATCTGCGCGCTGGACGTCATCCTTCGGGGGCGCCCGGGAAATGGGTTCTTGCTGCGCCACTGGAAGGGGACGTT
This sequence comes from Planctomycetota bacterium, assembly GCA_041308205.1. Taxonomy (GTDB): domain Bacteria; phylum Planctomycetota; class UBA8108; order UBA8890; family UBA8898; genus UBA8898. The sequence continues at coordinate 3,328 of JBFZCA010000154.1, forward strand.
TGTCCGCCGCGACGACTACGAGCCCCTGACGACGGCGCTCGAGCCGTGCGATCTGCTCAGGTTCGCGCCGCCGGGCGGCCGGCCCTGCGGGCACGTCTTCCCCTACTACAACCTGGAGAGCGGCGGCGAAGGCATGATCATCGTCGTCGGGTGGGCCGGCCAGTGGGCGGCCGAGTTCTTGTGCGACCTCGGGCGCAACCTGTATGTGACCGCCGGCCAGGAGACGACGGAGTTCAAGCTCAGGCCCGGCGAGCGCGTGCGCACGCCGCGCATCGTCCTCATGCCCTGGAAGGGCGGCGATTGGATCGACGCCCAGAACGCGTGGCGGCGCTGGATGATCCGGCACAACCTCCCGCGGCCGGGCGGCAAGCTCCCGCCCCTTCCGCAGCTCGCCGCCTGCAGCTCCCACCAGTTCGCGGAGATGATCAACGCGAACGAGGCGAACCAGAAGCTCTTCGTCGACCGGTACCTCGAGGAGGGGCTCAAGCTCGACTACTGGTGGATGGACGCGGGCTGGTACATCAACGACTGGGGCTGGCCGCACACCGGCACCTGGGAGGTCGACACGAAGCGCTTCCCGAACGGGCTTCGCGCCGTGAGCGACCACGCGCGCGCCAAGGGCGTCAAGACCATCGTGTGGTTCGAGCCCGAGCGGGTCGCCGCCGGGACCTGGCTCTCGAAGAACCACCCCGAGTGGATCATCGGCGGCGCGAACGGCGGCTTGCTTGACATCGGCATGCCCGAGGCCCGCGCGTGGCTCACGGAGCACATCGACGGCATCATCACGCGCGAAGGCATCGATCTTTACCGCCAGGACTACAACATCGACCCGCTGGGCGCGTGGCGCGCGAAGGACGGCCCCGACCGCCAGGGCATCACCGAGAACTTCTACGTCCAGGGCTATCTCGCCTACTGGGACGCGCTCCTCGCGAAGCACCCCGACATGCTGATCGACTCGTGCGCATCGGGCGGACACCGCAACGACCTGGAGACGATGCGCCGCGCCGTGCCGCTGCTTCGGAGCGATTACATCTTCGAGCCCGTCGGCCAGCAGGGGCACACCTACGGCCTCGCGTTCTGGCTGCCGTTCTACGGCACGGCGGTTTCCCTGCCCCGGGTCTACGATCCCTACATGTACCGGAGCAACATGTGCCCGCACAACACGGGGTGCTTCGATGTGCGCGATCGCAGTCTCGACTACAACCTCATCCGGAAGCTCGACGCCGAATGGCGGGCGATCGCCCCCTGCTACTACGGCGACTACTACCCGCTCACGCCCTACTCGGTCGCCGAGGACGCGTGGCTCGCGTGGCAGTTTCACCTGCCCGAGGCGCAGAAGGGGGTCGTCCAGGCCTTCCGCCGCTCGCAGAGCATCTTCTGCGCGGCCGAATTCATCCTTCGCGGCCTCGATCCGGAGGCGCGCTACGAGATCAAGAACTTCGACGCGCCGGAGAAGACCGCCGTCACGACCGGCGCGGACCTGATGGCGGCGGCGCACGGGCTGCGCGTCGAGGTCTCCGGCCGGCCGGGCGCCGCGACCGTCGCCTACAAGAAGATTGCGGAGTGAGCACGGATTCTTCGGATCCACGCTTCGGAGGTGCTGCATGAGCTCCAGGGATGCGCTGGCCGGGAAGAAGGCCCTCGTCACGGGCTCGGGGACCGGCATCGGCCGCGAGATCGCGCTCGAGTTCGCGCGCCGGGGCGCCGACGTCGTCCTGCACTACGCCCACAGCGAGGAGGGGACGAGGAGCGCCGTCGAGGAGATCGCGCGGATGGGCCGGCGCGCCGCCGCGTTCCGCGCGGATTTCGATTCCGCCGATGAGCCCGCGCATCTCGCCGAGGAGGCGATCGGATTTCTCGGCGGCATCGACTGCCTCGTCAACAACGCCGGGATCACGTTCAACAAGCCGTTTCTCGCCGTGACCCGGGCGCAGTTCGACACGATGTTCCACGTCAACATCCGGGCGCAGTTCCTGCTGACGCAGAAAATCGTCGGCGACATGCTGCGGCGCGGGTCGAGCGGCGCCATCTGCAACATCACGTCGATTCACGGCGTCCAGGGAGCGCCCGAGCACTCGGTCTACGCGGCGACGAAGGGCGCCATCGTGGCCTACACGCGGGCGCTCGCCGTCGAGCTCGCGCACAAGGGCATCCGCGTCAACGCCATCGCGCCCGGCTGGGTCACCGTCGAGAACTACTACAAGGTGCTCCCGGGCTTCAACGAGGCCGACGCCCGCGAGGCCGCGCGCAAGGCGGTCCCCGTCGCGCGCTACGGCCTGCCCGTCGACATCGCCAGAATCGCGGCGTTCCTGTGCTCGGAGGACGCGTCGTACATCGTCGGGCAGACGATCGTCGCCGACGGCGGCACGACCTCGCTCATGTCCCTGATCTCGGATTTCCGCAGCGAGTCGTCGGCCCGCTTCGGGAAGGGCTACCTGCCGGGAGTCTGAGGCTCTCGCCGGGCGAAGGAGGAGTTCTCATGGAAATGGCGGTGGGCGTTGCGGTGGTGGCGCTGGGCGGGCTCGTCATGGGAAGCGGCGCCTGGCCCTTCAAGCTCATGCGGACCTTCCAGTTCGAGCACTGGTGGTTCGTCGGGATGCTCGTCGGGCTCGTCATCATGCCCTGGACGATCACGCTGCTTGGCTGCCCCGGCGCGCTCGAGGGCCTCGGCAACGTGCCGCTTGGCGCCATCCTCAAGGCCAACGTGTTCGCCTTCGGGTGGGGCATCGCCAACGTCCTTTGCGGCCTGTGTTTCGTCAGGATCGGCGTCGCGCTCACGGGCGCCATCCTCGCCGGCCTCGGCGTCTCGATCGGCGCCATCGTCCCGCTCGTCTTCAAGGGCTCGGGGCTCTTCAAGGGCGCGCCCGACATCGATTCGACTGCCGGCATCACGGTGCTCGCGGCCGTGGCCGTGATGCTCGCCGGCGTGGTCACGGCGGCGTTCGCGGGCTTCGGGCGCGACCGCGAGCTCGAGAAGGCCGAGCGCCCCTCGGGCGGATTCCTCGGCGGCCTGATCATGACCGTGATCGCGGGCGTTCTCTCGACCGGGACCGCGTTCACCTTCATCTACAGCCAGCACCCCATCGTCTCGAACCTCAGCATCGTCGCGGCGGAAAGCTCCGTCGCCGTCGCCGTCGATGGCCGAAAGGATCTCTCGGGCAGCTTCCGCGTGGGCGCCGACGGCACGGTCGCGCTGAGCGATTCGGTGAGCGTCTCGATCGGAGGCCTGCGCGCGAGCAAGGCCGCCGATCGGATTGCCGAACGCATCGGTCTTGTGAACGACCCCGAGGCGCCCGCCGTCAAGGTGGACACGGGAAGCATCCCCGCGAACTTCGGCGTCTGGGCAGTGGGGCTCATGGCGGGCGCCTTCGTGAACCTGGCCTACGCGGCTTATCTCCTGACGAAGAAGCGCACGTGGGGAGTTTTCGCCGGCCAGGGAAAGGAGCTCGCGCTCGCGGTCGTCATCGGCATCAACTTCAGCGTCGCGGTCGCGCTCATGGGCAAGGGCATGCTGCTGCTGGGGGCTCTCGGCGGCTCGGTCGGCTGGGGAATCCAGCAGGCCATGCAGATGACGGGAAGCCAGGGCCTCGGTTTCCTGAGCGGCGAGTGGCGCGGCGTTCACGGCAGGCCGAGAAACCTCATGTTCCTGGCCATCGCGATCCTGATGGTCGCGGCGGCGATCATGGCAATCGGAAATTCTCTCGCATAGAATCCGGGTAGAATCCGGGGACAGTCACCAATTTTTCTTCGAAAAATCGGTGACTGTCCCCGGAAAAGGCCTATGCGCTTGCCGCGACGGCCTTCTGCGCTTTCTGGGGAAGCTTGACGCGAACGAAGTACGCCTCCGGATACAGGTAGTCCTCGCCGGATTCGTCTATCACTCGAACGTACCCGTTCAGGGAGGCCCGCTTGTCGGGCAGGAGCCGGTAGATCTTCCTGACCTCCAGGTCCTCGCACGCCTCATTTCGCACACAGACAACGTACTCTCGGTTCGTTGCAGTCTTGGCCATGTCTTCATCTCAGAAAACGTTTGATCTTCATCATCTTGCGGCCGATACCATAGGTCTCGTACCAATGCAACTCCGCTTTGCACACGGCTCCACTGGCGATCCGTACGCGGGCAATCCCCTTGAGTTTGCGCCAGCGGCCTTCGCCGAAGCGCCAACGGAGGCGCATGATATCGCGGATACGGCCCCCGACCGCGATAGTCTCTACTTCTTCGATCCGACCTACGATCTCGAAGTCCATGCTTCAGTGTACCGCTGTGGTGCCGTGATAGCAACCTGTTCGTTGGCCTCGCTGCTGAGCCGCGGGCTTCCCGCCCCTAGGTATCGACCTCGATACGGTCGAACTTCCTTCCGCCGGGAGCATCCTTCACGCGAACCCAGAAACGGTATGTCTTGTTCTCCATCGGGTCCCAGTCCACCCCCGGGAGGTCGTGGATCGCAAAGAAGACCGTGCTCTCGGGCTGCAATTCGGGAATCCCCGCGAGCGAATCTTCGATTCGAATCCCGAGCAGATAGGCACCTTTCAGGTCCACGACGTGCACGGCGGCACCTTCCGGCGCATCTTCCGGCTCGCCGCCAAACCGCGCGATCGTCCCCGTGAACGCCATCCACACGCTCCCGACGGGCGTTTCCGGCGAGGGCCAGGCGCCGACATCCTGCCACTTCGCCTCTCCCGCCGCATCCATGCAAAAAAGTAGCTTCTGCATGTAGAAGAGATCTGCGTTGCACCAGGGCATGTCGACGCGCGGCCGGAGCGCCTCGGCGGTCTCGCCGAGAATCAGGGCGCGCGCGGCGAAGACCTCCGCCGACATCGTGGGAAACTCGAACGGACACTCGTTGCGCCACATCGTCTCGACATTCCAGGCCAGGTGCCACGTCGGACGAAGGCGATCGATGTACACATCCATGAGCCGTTGCGTCACGGGCTTGGCGCGGTCGGCGATCAACCGGCCGACTTCCGGCGTGAGGTTCCGCCAACGGCCAAGAATCGTGCGTCCCACGGGCACCGAGGTGATGAGCCCGCCGCGCGTATGGGCGAGCTCATAGACGAGCCGCTCCCTGAGCGCGGCGCGCGCCTTCGCGAGCCCATTCTCGAGCGCAGCCGCATCGCCGACCTTGCGGGCGATTCTGCAGTACGCGATCAAGCCCGCGCACCAGCCGTTGCGGCAATCCTCCTCCATCGCGTTCGGGGCGCTGTCCGCGAGATCGCGAAGCTGCGCCCAGTTCTTCTCCAGCGTCTGCCAGTCGCCGGTTGCGTGCGCCCAGAGCCACAGGGGATACAGGCGCGCGAGGGGCGTCCGCATGATGTCCTCGCGAACGCGCACGAGCGACGGCGGCGGCGGTTCGTAGTACGAGCGGACCTCGCCCGCATCCGGCGCGAACGACGGCGCGCCCGTCGGGCCGCGGAGCGGGCCGCCCGGAGATCGCATCGACTCGACAAGCGTCCGAACCTTGTCCCGCAGATCGCCGTCGAGATACCGGTATGACCGCGCGAGCACCTCGAGCATCTGGGTCGGCTCGCTGAAGAACCGGTAGGCCTCTTCGGGGTGTTTCCCGGCGGGAAAGACAAGCGGGCGCCATTGCTTTTCGGTCAGGTGCCTGAGTTGCAGGCACAGATGCCACCTCTGCCTCCTCCACTCGATCGAGTCGGAGAATACCGGCGCGCGCGTTTCCCAGATGTAACGATCGAGCTCCGCGTCGCCGAGACTCGCAACCGCCTTTCGGGCCTCGGCGAAAAGCGGCTGCCGGCGCGTGCCGGGGATGGGACCCGGCAGCGCCTTGAGCACGTGGTCGAGCCTCGACATCCCCAGGAGATCCCAGTCCCACGGAAGCTCCTGGACGCGCGTCCACTCCTCGCCGGTGAGCGCGGCGACGGGCGGGTTCTCCGCCCTGCCCGCCTCTCCGTCCTTCTTCATTCGATACGCGATCACCGCGGCGCCGCAGTTGATCTCGTGGGCCGGCACGTAGAAGAACATGTCGCCGGCGACCGTGACGGACGTGTCGATCACCGAGCCGCCGCCGTAGACGCCCGTGCCGCGCGCGAGCCATTCCTTCCCCGGCGGAAGCTCCTCTCCGCGCAGGAGACGCGCCCAGATGCCGGCGGCCTCGCCCGGGGCGGGCTCGTGAATGTTGCGGCAGAAAGGCTCCGAGTACCCCTCGAGCGTGTCGAGGTCCATGCCGTTGACGTTGTCCTGGTGCGCGTTGATCAAGACGCGCCCCGCGCACGCGAGCTGGCACTGCTCGTCGTGAACGAGGAGCAAGCTGTCGTGCCATCCGTAGGTGCGCGACTGATCCATGATCGGCGTGATGTTGCCTGTCGCCGTGTCGAGGTACCCGACGTTCAGGAACGGCGAGTAGTGCTCGTAGCGGCTGCGAAGGAGCGCCTGGTACTTGACGATCACCTTGCCGTCCGGCGCGACGATGGGCGGCGCCCCCGTGCCGTTCATGCTCTCGGCGTAGACGATCGGCGCGACGAACTTCTGCTTCCCCGTCTCGGGATCGAGAACGAAGAACGTCTGAAAGGCCGGCTGCTCGGCGAGGCGTTTCCGGATATACGCGAGCTGCGCCTCGTAAGTGCCGGGCTTCGCCATGAGCGCGAAGTTCGCCTCCCTGAGCTTGGCGTTCTCCTCCTTCGCGTGCCGCCAGCTCGCGAAATCGCCGAAGATCTCCTTGACCATGTCGAGGAGGATGGCGTCGAACGCGCCGAGCGGAATACCGGGAGTCGCCGTCACCATCACGGAGCCGTCGGGCGCGATGACCGGATAGTAGCCGCGGAAGCTCGCGCCGGGCAGCTTGGGGCTCACCCACACCGTTCTGCCGCTCGACGCATTGATCGCGGCAACGCGCATGGCTTCGCACGCCACGTACACGCGATCCCTCGCGGCATCGTAGGCGGGGCTCGACGTGATCGGGGCGAAGATTCCGCGCTCAGGGTCGGACCACGGGCCGCCCCACAGGTCATCGCCGTGGCGAAGAGATCGCGCACACAATCCCCCGCCGCGCGTTGCGACGATGAGCGCCTCGCCGGTCACGAGCGGCGAGCCTGCGATCGCATCGCCCAGCGAGGCCGACCATGCGCATGCGCCATCGGAGAGCTTCAGCGCGTGGACCTTGCCGTCGAGCGTGCCGGCAAACGCCATGCCGTGCGCGGCGGCCGGAGAGTACAGGATCGGGCTTCCGGCCTTGTAAGTCCACACCGTCTTGCCCGTATCGAGCGAAAGCGCGTGGAGGTTCCCGGCCATGGTCCCGATGAGCGCCTTGCCGCCGGCGACGATCGGCTGCACGCCGGCCATGAGCCCCTCATCGCCGAAGAGCCGATACCACCGGCGCTCGAAGGGCGGCTTGAGCGTCGCGGTCGTCGATCCGCTCCGCCGCGCATCGTGCGCGAGACAAGGCCACGTCTCGCCGCCGGCCGGCTCGGGCGCCGGGACAGGCGGCACGATGTTCAGCCCTCGGTATGCTCCATCCTTGGTCTTGAATTCCGACCGCAGCCATTCCTGGTCGCCGGCCTCATCGGGCAGCCCGCGCAAGGTGACACGTCCACCCCTCAGTAGCGATGTCCACGCAACGATGTCGCCGTGCCGGAGAATGAACGGCACGGCCGGGAGGTTTCGTTTTTCGAAACAGCAGCCGCGGAAATCGAGATCGACATTGAAGAAGCACCCGCTCAAGATCGCGGCGAAGAGGCCGCCGCACGCAAGCGCGCCTGAGCCCCTGCAGATGAGCGTGAGGCCCCCCCAACGCTCCACATCCGGCCTCTCCTCGACGCCCTCGGCAACCGCGCAGAGATCGGTCGCCGTCATCGCGGGAAGCGGGCGCCCCCATGCTATGGCATTGCGATCCCATGCGCCGATGCCCTTGGCGGCGGTCTTCTCCTCCGAGAACTCGCCGAAGAAGCGCACGTCCGGAAGCACGACGAGCTCGCCCTCGCGCGCGAGACGAAACACCGTCGTGCGCTCGGCCAGAAGCGCATCCTTCCCCTCGGCGGCGCACATGACCGTGACGGGCAGCGGCTCCTTCGCGTCATGACGCCGAACGAGAATCGCCGGAATGCGGATCGATCCCTCGCTCGGGAAGCTCGTCCGAATGATGTCGAGGTCGTCGATGCGCTCGACGGGAGGATCGACGACGGTCGTATCCTGCCGAGGCAGCGCATGCTCCGTGCCGAGCAGCTCCCGCAGCACATCGCTATCGGGAACGCGCTCCGGATGCCGGCGGTAGTGCTCCTTCTGCTCGTAGTACGCGCTGATGCCGGCGAAGCCCTTGTCCTCGGGAACGGCTGCCGAGAGGCTCAGGAGCGTCTCGACGGGAATGAGCGGCACGTTTTCGGGCTCGGGGTCGGAGGCGGACGCGCCGAGAAGCCATCGATCCAGCCACCGGTACGTGCGCTCGCGCTTGTTCCGGTCGTAGATGTGCTCGGTCGGCTCGTGGAAACACTCGACGCGCCCGGCGGCGCCGTTCGCCTCGTAGAGCTTCGCGATCGACGGAAAGTCCTCCTGGAGGAAATTCGCCGTCCAGTCCTGCATCGTCAGATAGAGAACCGGGACGGGCAGGCCGAGCGCGCTGATCTCGGGGTGATCGGTGAAGCGAAGGTAGTCCGGGAAATGGTTGCAGGCGCAGTGGCTGCCCTTCGGGAACATGATCCGGCGCGACTGGCACGTGTAGCCGCCGATGACGGCGCAGCGCACGCGCTCGTCGAGCGCCGCCAGCATCTGCGTCTGCATGCCGCCGCCCGAGAAGCCGGCGCACGCGATCTTCGCCTTGTCGACCTCGGGCAGGCTCTGCAGGTAGTCGAGCGCCCGCATGTTGTTCCAGATGTGGAGCGTCTGGTGCGAGACTCCGAGCGCGAGGTCCTCGTAGTGGTGCTGCGCCGGCGAGAAGACGACGTACCCCTTCTTCGCGGTCACCAGCAGCCGCGTCTGGACGAGCGGATTCGCATTGCCGTTCTGCCAGTGCCCGTGCGGGCAGAGGACGGCGGGGGCGGGCTTCAGTGGCATCTCCTTCGGCATGAAGAGAAGCGCGTTCGAGTAGACGCCGGGCCAGAGCTGGTAGTAGATGCGCCTGATCGTGCACCACGGGTGATCGATGGGCGCCGAGGCGCGAACATCGAGCGGGATGCGCTCGGGCAGCGGCGACAGGCCGACGCATTCGAGAAGCTCGTCCCGGACTTCGAACTGCCGGTCGACCCAGTCCCCGCCGCTCCGCACCTTCAGCTTCGTGGGCGCCGTCATCGCGGCGTAGTAGTCGCCGAGCATCGCCGCGGCATCCGGCGCCGCGGCGCCGGCAAGCGTCCCCAGGCACGCGAAGGCAAGCGTCACCGCGGTGCGCATGGGCCGCTCCTCTCTCGGCCTGTCCGGGAGAATCCGCTCGGCGCTCGCCGACCGGACGCCGGATTCGTTCCCGTATCAGGCACATCCAGGCCCTGATCTTACGGGCCTCGATGGGTGGAGACAAGAGACGTGCGAGCATCGCACATGCGCCGATCGGGGGCGCGCGGAACATCCTCCTCGCGGAGTCCGCCTCAGAAATCGCGGTTGAAGCCGCAGGTCCAGCCGCCGTCGACGATGAGGTTGTGGCCGTTGATGTAGGCGGCGGCATCCGAGGCCAGGAAGGCGATCGCGTCCGCGATGTCGCGCGTCTCGCCGGGCCTGCCCTGGGGGATGAAGGAGAGGACGCGCCGCGCCTTCTCGGCGTCGGCGTAGAAGAGCTCCCGCGTTCCGTCCGTGAGGATGGAGCCGGGCGAGACGACGTTCACGCGGATGCCGTGGGGCGCGAGCTCGCAGGCCATGGCCTCCGACATGCGGATCACCGCGGCCTTGGCGGCGACGTAGCCGACCTGGAGGCGCAGGGCCACGACGCCCGCCACCGAGGCGACGTTGATGATGGCGCCCGATTTCTGAAGCACCATCTGCCGGGCCGCGGCGCGGCTGCCGTGGAACGCGCCGTGCAGGTCCACATCGATGATCCGGCGCCACGTTTCGATCGGATAGCGTTCCGCCGTGACGCGGTCCTCGGGCCGATTGGAGTTTATTCCGGCGTTGTTGACCATGACGTCGAGGCGGCCGAAGCGCGCGACCGTCGCGTCGACGAGCGACTCGACATCCTCGTAGCGCGTCACGTCGCACGGAACGAAGCTCGCCCGCGCGCCGAGCGCGGCGGCCGCCGCCGCGCCGGCCTCGCGCCGCACATCGGAGAGGACGACGACGGCGCCCTTCGCGATCAGCTTCTCGGCCGTGCTCTTCCCGATGCCCTGCGCGGCGCCGGTGACGATCGCCACCTTGTCGTGAAGGTCGGTTTCCACCATGCTACGCTCCTCGTTCAATCCGCGATGCCCTCGATCGCCGCCGGCGTGACCCGCAGCCCCTCGCCCGGCGTCACCAGCCGCACCTGCACGTCCGGGCACAGCTCCGCGCACGCGCGCACGAACGCCTCGGGATCGCCGCCGTGCTCCTTGAACATCCAGAAGTGGCAGGGCACGGCCAGGCGCGGGGCCAGCGCCTCGACGAGCCGCGCGGCATCCCGGGCGTTCATGTTCCCGAAAGCCCCGTTGATGCAGGGGAGGACGACATCCGGCCGGGGATCGGCGAAGGAGCGCACGCGCTCGAGACGCAAGGCCGTGTCGCCGGAGAAGAACACCGACGTCCGCCCGAAATCGAGGAAGAGCGACAGCGCATCGGCGGACAGCTCGCCGTGATCCGCCGCAACGGCGTGGACGACGACGCCGTCCAGGCGGCAGCTCTTGCCGGCCTCGAGCGTCACGCACCTGGCGGGAGGAATGCCGCACGCATCGTAGAGCGGCGCGCAGGATCGAGTGCCCGCGAAGCGGCAGCCTGGGTTCCTCGCCGCGATTGCGGGGAGCGCGTCGACATCGAGGTGATCGAGATGCTCGTGGGAGCTCGCGATCCACTCGGCGCGAACGTCCTCGGCGTCGATGGGCGCGAGCGACAGCCGTTTGAATCCGAACGCGCGCTCGACGCCGTTCGAGAGATACGGATCGATGAAGATCCTCGTCCCCGACCCCGACTTGAAGACGAAGCCCGCCTGGCCGAGCCACCACAGGGCGAACGATCCCGCCGGAACTTCCGCCGCGTCGATCGCCCGCATCAGGGACTTCATGGGCCGTCCTTCCTCCTCGCCTCGGAGGCCGTCTCACCGCGCCACGCGGCCGCCGCCGCCGCCGCGGACGAGGTCCAGAACCTCCTCCTCCGTCACCAGATTGAAGTCGCCCGGGATCGAGTGCTTGAGGCACGCGGCCGCGGCCGCGAAATCGATGACGGCCTGCGGCTCCCAGCCCCGGCCCAGGCCGTGGATGACGCCCGCCGCGAACGCATCTCCCGTGCCGATGCGGTCGACGATCTCGACGCGGTGCTCCCGGCTCGAGAACGTCCGCCCGCCCATGCACAGGAGCGCCGCGATGTCGTTCGCCGACGCCGAGTCTCCGCCGCGAAGCGTCATCGCGGCCGCCCGCAGGTCGAAGCGCCGGCAGAGCTCGGTCGCGAGCCGCGCGCACGTATCGTGCGGCGAGAGCCCCGCCTCGGTCTCGATCCCGAAGAGCAGCGACGCATCGTACGGGCTCCCGGCGAAGACATCGGCCGAGGAAAGGAGCGGGCGCAGCGCCCGGCCGGCTTCCTCGACGCTCCAGAGCTTCGAGCGGTAGTTGGGGTCGAAGCTCACGGTGATGCCGAGCCGCCGCGCCGCCGCAAGGCCCCCCTCGATGATGCGCCGGACGCCCGCGCCGAGCGCCGGCCCCGTCCCCGAGAAATGGAGCCAGTCCTTGCCCTCGAGAATCCGCTCCCAGTCGAAGTCCTCGGGCGCCGCCTCGCTGAAGCTCGAGCCGCGCCGGTCGTAGATGACCTTGGTCGGCCGCTGCGACGCTCCCTGCTCGACATAGAGGAGCCCCAGCCGTTCGCCTCCGCGAACGACATGCTCGGTGCGCACGCCGTGCCGGCGAATCCCATCGATGCATGCCTGGCCGATCTCGTGGTCGGGGACCTTGGAGACGACCCACGCTTCCCACCCGAAGCAGGCGAGGCTGACGGCGACATTGGCCTCGGCGCCCGTCCACCTCGCCGCGAATTCCTCCGCCTGGACGAACCGCGCGCGGTCCTTGGCATCGAGCCGCAGGAGCAGCTCACCGAACGCCACGAAGCGCTTGGCCATACCGCTCTCCTCCGCCGGCCCGCACCGATGGCGCTCAGCGCTGCCGGCGCGCGCGCATCTCCTCGACCTTGGCGGCGAAGCGCCGCATCGTCTCCGCAATCCGGCGGCCGTCGCGCGCCTTCACGGCGTCCAGGAGCTGCATCTCCGTCGTCACTCCCACGATTCCGGCGAAGGCGCCCGCCTGCCGGTACGCCTCCATGTTGTCGAGAGTGATCCTGCCGGCCGGGGCGACGCGAATCCCCGGGTAGGGCCCCTGCAGAAAGCCTATGTACTCGGGGCCGACATTGTAGCACGGAAAGAGCTTGATCACGTCCGCGCCGAGCCGCAGGGCATCGGCGACCTCGGTCGGCGTCACGCACCCGGGCATCGAGACGACGCCCCGGCGCACGGCGTACTCGACGACCGGCGGGTGGAGGTTGGGCGAGACGATGGCCTGGGCGCCGTGCGCGATGGCCTCCTCCGCCTGCGCGACGGTGAGAACCGTGCCGGCGGACACGACGATCCTATCGCCGTGCCTGGCCTTGAGCCTCTCGATGACGCCGCTCGCGCCGGGCGTCGTGAACGGAATCTCGATCAGCGCGGCGCCGCCCGCGATGAGCGCCTCGCAGCCTTCCTCCGTCTCTTCCGCGGTGTCGCCCCGGAGAATGACGATGAGCCACTCCTCTCCGATGCGCGCGAGTATGCGTTCCTTGTCGACGGTCTGCATCTGGCCGCCGCTCACTTCCCCGCCTCGGCGGCGACGACGGGATTGCGCAGGACCCCGATCCCGTCGATCTCCACTTCCGCCGTGTCGCCGGCCTTGAGCCATACGGGCGGCTTTCGGGCGAAGCCGCAGCCCGCCGGCGTGCCGGTGAGAAGCACCGTGCCGGGGAGCAACGTCATGCCAGCCGAAAGGTAACTGATGATGTACGCGACGCCGAAGACCATCATGGACGTGTGCGAGTCCTGCAGCGTCCGGCCGTTGACGCGGCACCGGATTCCGCAGGCCTGGGGATCGAGGTCCGTCTCGATCCAGGGCCCCAGCGGCGCGAACGTGTCGAAGGACTTGGCCCGCGCCCACTGTCCGTCGGCGGCCTGGCAGTCGCGGGCGCTGACGTCGTTCGCGCAGGTGTAGCCGAGGACGTACTCGAGCGCCTTGCGCTCCGAGACCCGCCGGGCCTCCTTCTTGATGACGACCGCCAGCTCCGCCTCGTAGTCGACGGCGCCGGGAGCGACGGGCGGGAGCACGATGGGATCGCCGGGCCCCATCACCGCCGACGTCGCCTTGATGAAGAGGAGGGGCGCCTTGGGCAGCGCGTCTCCGCCCTCGGCCGCGTGCTCGCGGTAGTTGCGGCCCATGGCGAGCAGGTTGACGGGGGCGACCGGCGCGAGCAGGCGGACGTCCGCCGCGGGCAGGGCGCGCGTCGTCGGTTCGAGCCCCGCGAAGGGATCGCCGTCGGCGAGGACTATGCGCTCGCCCTCGTGGATTCCGTACCGAACGCGTCCGCCGTGCGCGAATCTGACGATTCTCATGTCTCCTCCCGAGCAAGGGTCTTCCAGGTCCGCGGGAAGGCCGGGCCTTCTCCGGCCGGTCCTATTGTCTTACAATAATCGGGCCCGCCGCGCAAGGCTCGACGGGCGGC
>JBFZCA010000155.1:0-5161 GCA_041308205.1 Planctomycetota bacterium
GGCACGGGCGGCCACCTGGCGCCGGGCCTGGCGGTCGCGGGCGCGCTCACGGCGGGCGGGGCCGCCGAGGCGGTGTTCTTCACGGGACGGCGGTCGGGGGAGCGGTCCTTCACGCGGCCGGACGGGATCCGGATGTGCCGGGTGCCGCTGGCGCAGCCGTGCGGGCTCAGGCTCAAGTTCGCGGTCGAGCTCGCGGTCAGGGCCGGGACCGTGCTCCGCATCATGCAGGCCCTGCGGCCGCAGGCATGCCTGGGGCTGGGCGGCTACGTCTCGCTGCCCGGCATCGTCGCGGCGCTGATGTCCGGCACGCGCGTGGTGCTGCTCGAGCAGAACGCCGTCGCCGGGCGCGTCAACCGCATGCTCGCGCCGTTCGTCGATTGCGTGTGCACGGCGTTCCCCGAGACCGAGGGCCTGGGGCGGGCGCCGCGTGTCGTGTGCACCGGCAACCCCGTGCGCGAGGATTTCGTGCGCGTGCGGTGCGGGGGGCCGCCGCGAGCGGCGCGCTCGTGGAAGAAGATCGCGGTGCTCGGCGGGAGCCAGGGCGCACGGGCGCTGAACGAAGCCATGATCGCGGCGTTGCCGCGCCTGGCGTCGCTGCGCATGAACCTGCGCATCGTGCATGCGGCCGGACCCGATGCGAGGGAAGTGCAGCACGCCTATGCGAGATGGGGCATCGCGGCGGAAACGGCGGCGTTCTTCCCCGACATCGCCGCGCGAATCCGCGACGCCGACCTGGCGATCGCGCGCGCGGGGGGAAGCACGCTGGCGGAGCTGCTGGTCCTGGGCATACCTGCCGTGCTCGTGCCGTACCCCTTCGCACGCGACGGCCATCAGGCGGCGAACGCCGCCTGGGCGGCCCGGGAAGGGGTGGCGGTGGCCTACGAGCAGCGTGCGTTCGGCGCCGAGGAGATCGCCGCCGCCATCAAATCGCTTGAAACCCGCAGCGAGGCATGGTCCGCGCGCTCGCGCCGCGCGCGGGAGCTGGGGAGGCCGGATGCCGCCCTCGCGGTCGCGCGCGCGGCTTGCGGTGCATATACCGGTGGAGAGAATCGATGAATCACCTGCTGCGTCTTGCGGTTCTGACGGGGCTTGTGTTCGCTGCCATGTCGCTGTATCTGGCCATTCCCCCCGACGGCGATCTCTGGGAGCGTGCGTCGGCCAAGGAGCTGGCGGCCGAGTCCGCCCATCCGCTGATGACCATCTTCATAGGGAGCCGCGCGCGGGCGCGCGATGCGGGCGCTCAGGCACGGGCTCTCCCGCGGGGGAACGAGGCGCAACCCGAGAGCGCGCAGGCCTACACCAACGTGTGGGCGTCCAACGGCGCCGACAGGCCTCCGGAGCCGGCGGGCGGCGAGCTCGGTGTCGAGCCGCCGCAGGCGGCGAGGGAAGCGATCGAGCCCCGGACGCCGGCGGCCGCGCCGGGGAGGAACTACACGATCCTGCAGGGCGACACGCTGACCAAGATCGCGGCGCGGGAGCTCGGCACGATCAAGCATGTGGACGAGATTCTGAAGATGAACCCCGGCCTCAAGCCGCAGCGGCTGATTCCCGGGCAGGAGATCGTGCTCCCGGAACAGGCGGCGGAGGATGATCGCGGGGTTTCGCCGCCCGTGCCGGACGGGACGACGCGCGGCGCCGAGCCGGCGCCCGAGCCCGATGGGACGGTCGAACCGGAGGCGCCGCCGGCGCCCGAGGCACCGCGCGAGCTCGAGAAGGAGCGGGCGCCGGCGGCCGGCCGCTCCGCCTACAAGCTGGTGACGATCAGGAAGGGCGACTCGCTGTACGGCATCGCGAGGGAGCACTGCGGCGACGTGCGCAAGGTGAGCGCGATCGTGAGCATGAACAAGGATTGGATGCGGCGCGGCGAGCGCCAGTTACTGCAGGTGGGCCGCAAGATCAAGGTGCCGTTGCCGTAGGCCGCGCCCGATCGCGCGCCAGGGCGGCACGACCGAACCGATGGCAATATCCGCACGTTTACCCACGGGGCCCGCGCACCTCATCGGTGTGGCGGGCTACGGCATGCGCGGCCTGGCGCGGCTGCTCCTGGGCGAGGGCCGCGCCGTGTCGGGCACCGATGCGGTCCCCGGTCCGGCGACGGCCGCGCTCGTGCGCGAGGGGCTGCAGTGGACCGGCGGCGCGGGTGTTCCGGCCGAGGCGGCCCTGGTCGTCTACTCGTCCGCGGTCGCGCCCGAGCACGCGGAGCTTCGCGATGCGCGCGCGCGCGGTCTTCCGTGCCTGAAGTACGCCGCGGCGCTCGGCGGGTTCTGCGCGGATCGCACGGTGCTGGCGTGCGCGGGAACGCATGGAAAATCCACGAGCACGGCGCTGCTCGCGTTGCTCCTGCGGCACGCGGGCATCGATGCGGGCTACCTCGTCGGCGCGGATCCGCCGCCGGGCCTGGACGGATTCCCTTCGAACGCGCGCCTCGGGGATCCCATGGTGCTGGAGGCGTGCGAGTACGACTGCTCGTTTCTGCAGTTCCGGCCGCGCGGGGCCGTGATCACGAACGCCGAGAAGGAGCATGTCGACTGCTTTCCGACCGAGGCCGCGCTGCTGGATGCGTTCGGGCGCTTCGCGGCCGGCATCGAGCCGTGCGGGGCGCTCGCGGCGCCCCCGGCCGTCGCGGCGCGACTGAGCGGCGTCACGGCCCCGGCCGTGCGCGTCGTGACCTTCGGCCCCGGCGGCATGTGGCGCGTGGCGGCCCGGCGCGCGCAAGGCGATGGGCAGGACGTGCGCCTGTGCGGGCCGCGCGGCGAGGAGATCGAAGTGCGTCTCTCGATACCGGGCGAGCACAACGCGCTCAACGCCGCCGGGGTCGTCGCGCTTGCGTGCGAGCTGTACGGGCGCGAGGCCTGCGCGCGCGGCGCGGCCGCGCTGCATCGCTTCCGCGGCATGCGGCGGAGGTTCGAGGTCCTGCGGCGGGGCCGCGTGACGTACGTCGATGACTATGCGCACCATCCGACCGAGGTGCGGGCGACGCTCGAGACGGCCCGGGAGCGCTTTCCGGATGCCGCGCGCCTGATCGCCGTGTTCCAGCCGCATCAGGTGACGCGGCTCGAGACGTTCAAGGAGGAGTTCGCCGCCGCCCTCGGCGCGGCGGACAGAACCGTGGTGCTGCCGGTCTTCGCCGCGCGCGAGGACGGTGCGGCGAAGGTCGCGGCGAGCGCGGCCTTCGCGGATCTCATGGCGCGGCGCGGCGCGGTCGCGGAGTTCTGCGCCGATTTCGATGCGGCCGGACGGAGGCTCGAGGGCCTGTGCCGCCGCGGCGATGTCGTCGTTTTCATGGGGGCGGGGGATATCACCGATTTCGCCGCGGCGATGGCGACCGGGACGCGGCAGGCGGAGGACGATGGGCAGGAAGCATAAGAGAATCGGCGTGCCGGGAGGGCTCACGCTGCGCGAGAGGATCGCGAAGTGGTCGCCGGAGGCCAGAGGCGCGGGCCTCCTGCTCGTGTCGGCGGTGCTCACGGCCATCGCGGCCTACCACGCGCTGAGCGTCGTTCGCGCCGACGCCGGCCTCGCGTTCGGCGCGAAGGGGGTCGATGTGCAGGGGTTGCCGGCGTGGCTCGATCCTGAATCGACCGCGGCGCTTCGCGCCGCGTCGGTGGTTCCGGACCGCATTCACGTCCTGGATCGGACGCCGCTGCTGCGGCTCCATGAGTACTATCTGTCGAACGAGTGGGTGGCGTCGATCGAGCGCCTGGAATACCTCGTGCCCGGCGCGGAGGGCGGCGGGGGCATCGCGGGCCGGCTGCGGCTGAGAGATCCCATGTGCCTGGTGGGGCTCAGGGCAGGCGAGTACTACTTCGCCGATACCGAGGGGTGCAGGCTCGGCGGCGCGCTGACCGTGCTGCCGCCGGGAGAACTCAAGCTGCCGGTCATCCAGTGGGCGAAGCGCGTCCCGCCCCCGCGGCGGGGCGAGGCGTGGGGAGTGCGGAAGGAGTTCGCACGCGTGGACGAACCGGTGTTGCACGGGTTCTACATCGCGGCGCTGCTCGCACAGGCGGGGCTTCGCAAGGATCTGCCGCACTGGGTCGCGCGGATCGACGTGCGCAACGTGGGCCGCGGCGATTGGAGCGAGGTCGAGCTCGTCACCGAGCCGGGACATGCGGTGCGGCTGCAGTGGGGCAGGACCGCGCGCTCAGAGCTTGTCAACGGGCGCGTTCAGGAAGCGCCGGCGAGCGAGAAGATCGAACGCCTCCGGCGGATACTCGCCGGCGAGCGTGTGTGCAGGAGCGGCGAGGAGATCCTGCTGTTCGAGCCCGGCGCCGCCGGGCGGGACGAAGAGCCATGGGTGAACGAAGCCCGATCATGACGTTGCCGGCGGACTTCGGGCGCGAGGGCGCCATGCTCGCGTTTATCGGAAGCAGCGGGTATCCTGAGGCCGCCGTCCGGCGGGGAAGCGCCGCGGAGCCGCCGGGCGCGCAAACCGGTGAAAAAGTTCATGTGAGGATGCGTTCTTGGCCGAAATACTTGTCATGAACCCCCTCGAGACCGGGGAAACGTTCCCGCTCGGCCGTGTCGCCCGGTCGATGCATGCCAGTTGTCGAGCCCGAGGCAGAGATGGTGCGCTATCGTCGGTTCGGTGAAGTCGCCCTGGAACTGGGCTTGATCGGCCCCGCCGAGCTGGCGGAGGCCCTTGCCGAGCAGGCCGAGCGTCGTGCGAAGGGAGATCGGGTTCTCCTCGGGCAGATTCTGCTCGAGAGGTCGCTCATGGACGAGGGCGGCATCATGCGCGTGCTGGACACGCTGTATCCCGTCGAGAACGACGACGACGACGACTGAGCGTCGGGGTCCACGCTCGCTCCCTCGCGCTTCCAGCTTGACCTCCACGGCTGTCTGAGGCAGGATGGTAGCATGCACTGCGGCGTATGACGTACGCCGCCGCGACCCGGTTCACCCAGAGACTCGCCCAAGAAGCAACTCATGAGCGAAGAAGTCACTTGCGCACGGTGTGGACGTACGTTGGCGCACGGTCTTGCCAGACGAGGAACTGCAGGACCGCTCTGCCTCGGTTGTCAACGCAAGGCGGTTCAAGAGAAGGCAGTGGCAGGCTCCACAACGCCGCCGCCTGCGCCGCCAACGTACGTCCACACCGTGCGCAAGTGACTTCTTCGCTCATGAGTTGCTTCTTGGGCGAGTCTCTGGGTGAACCGGGTCG
>JBFZCA010000156.1:0-7468 GCA_041308205.1 Planctomycetota bacterium
GCGCCCCTGCGACGGGGGCCGGCGCATCGCCGCCCGCAGGCCCCATCGCAGGACGAGGAGGAGGAAGAGCGCGCCCCGCGCCCCGCGCCGCCGCGCCGCCGCACGTTCGTCACGCTCGGCATCGTCTCGGGCGTCGCGATCGCGGTGCTCGCCGTCGCGCTCGAGCTGCGCGCGCGCGGCGGAACGCCCGAGCAACTGCAGGCCAAGGCCCGCAAGGAAGCCGCCGAGCGCGCCGTCGAGCAGGCCAAGACGCACAAGTGGTTTCGCGACGAATACGACGTCAAGGACCGCGATTTCGCCAAGGCGCTCGGCGATCTGCGCGCGCGCACGCGCATGACGCTCGAGGCGCGCGCACAGGGATTCCGGGACCTCCTCGTGCGGTACCCGACCGCCCGCGGGATCGAGGAGGCGGCGCGCGAGCTCGATGCCGCCCGCGCGGCGGTGCGCACGAGCGGCGCCGAGGCGGACAAGGCCCAGCAGGAAGCGGATGCCGCCGAGGCCCGGGTGCGGGTGTTGATCGGCCAGGGCCAGCCCTACAAGGCGAACGTGCTGCTCGTCGACCTCGCGGCGGACGTCAAGTCCAGGCTCGGCGCGCGGTACGGGAAGCTCGTCGACGAGTGCACGGTCGCGATCGACGCGGTGGCCGGGGAGGCCGCCGCCAAGGGGCGCGCGCTTGCCGCCGCGGGCAAGCGCGAGGAGGCCAGGGGAGTCCTGGAGGACGCGGCCGCCAGGGTCGACGAAGGAACGCGCAAGGAGCTCACGGCGCTGATCGAGGAGCTCTGCGGGAAGCAGGAATAGCGTGCGCGTGCCCGCCGGAATCCGCCGCCGCCTGCGCCGCCCCTCCCTGGGAGCGTTCATCATACTTCTAGTGCTTGTCTTCGCGGCGGCCCGCGGGCCTCTCCGGACGGCGCTCTGGCCCGCGGCGCCCGATGCCGCGCCCGCCCAGGCCGTGCAGGCCGTTGACCGGATCGTGGATGTCATCGACGGCGACACCATCGTCGGCGCGGTCAGCGGGACGATCCGCGTGCTGAGCATCGACACGCCGGAATCGGGTCAACCCCTCTTCGCCGAGGCGACCGCCGCGCTCGCACACCTCGTCGCCGGGAAATCGGTCGAGCTGCTCTTCGACCAGGAGACCGAGGACCGCTACGGCCGGACGCTCGCGCACGTGATCGTCTCCGACGGGGGCTCTCGACTGCTCGCCGGCGAGGAGCTCCTGCGCCGCGGGCTCGCCTCCGTGTTCATAATCCCGCCCAACCTGCTCTTCGCCGAGCGCATGAAGTCCGCCCAGAAGGACGCCGTCATGAACGACCGGGGGCTCTGGGCGCTGCCGCCCCCGGCTCCCGAGCCGTACTACGTCGTCGGCGCCTACAAGTTCCACCGGCCGAGCTGCGTGCACGCCGCGCAGATCCCCAACCCGCGCACGCAGAAGGACCGCAAGGCCATCCTCGCCGCGGGCAAGAGCCCCTGCCGCAACTGCGCGCCGTGAGGAGAAGCCGGAGGCTGGATTGAGCCTACAGCCCACAGCCTATCTCCGCTCCGCCCGCCTCTCCCGATGCTATACTCGTTCGGGGTGTTTTCTCCGCGCGGGCGGGCGTGCGCGCGCGCCGGCGCGCATGCCCCGAAACCCACGAACCGGTAACGCGAGGCGGGCACATGTGCGGCATCTACACCATCGGCACGAGCCCGGGGAAACAGACGGGCTCGCCGGAACATGATTTCCGGAACGCGCTGCGCGCGGTGCTGGCCTCCGCGCCGCCGGCCGGCGCCGGCGCGATCAGGCCCGCCATGGAGGCGCTCAACGACGCATCGCTGCGCTTCCTGCGCCTCGCGCCGCAGCTTGCCGTTGCCCGGAACGCGGCGCTCAAGACCATGTTGAGCTCCTCGGCCGCCGACCTGCGCGCGTGGACCGCGCGCGTCGAGGCGTGCGCCGAGACCGCCGTTCTCCCGCAGCACGATGCCGAGGACCTGAACTACCTGCTCACCTGCGCCCGCGATGTCGCCTGGCGCGTCGCGAACGACATCCTCCCGAACGCCGGCAAGATCCTCGCGCTCCTCGGCGAGGCGCCCTCCGAGGAGGACGCGCTCGCGCACGCATGGCACCTCAACCTCATCTGCAACAACCTCGACCGCCTCGAGGTGCGCGGCCGCGATTCGGCGGGCATCGCCGCCTACGTGTACTTCCCGAGCGCGGACGCGCGCGCGGCTTTTCTCGCGCGGCCGGCGATCGCGGACAGGCTGCCGGCGCTCGATCCCGGCGCCGTGTTCCCGGCCTCGAGCGTGACCGCGCCCGCAGCGAGCCCCGAGGCGCTGCTCTTCGCCTTCAAGGTGGCGCGCGAGGTCGGCGAGATGGGCGAGAACGTGCGCGAGCTCAGGGCGCAGATCGCCGGGCACGAGGTGTTCCAGGACGCGCTCCGCGCCCCCGGCGCGCGCCTGTGCGCGCTCGCCCACACGCGCTGGGCCTCGAACGGCATCATCAGCGTTCCCAACTGCCACCCCGTGGACGGCGCCGCCCTGGCGCGCGGCGCCGTTGACCCCGGCTCGCGCGGCAACTGCATCGCCGTCCTCAACGGCGACATCGACAACTACCAGGAGCTGAGAGCCGAGCTGCGCGGCGCCGGCGTGGACATCCACCCCGACATCACGACCGATGCCAAGATAATTCCGCTCGTGATCGCGCACCTGCGGCGCGAGGGGCTCTCCGCGCACGACGCCTTCAACGCGATGGTCGACCGCGCGGCGGGCTCGATGGCCATCGCCGTGCTCGCCGCCGACCGTCCCGGCGAGATATTCCTCGCGCAGAGAGGCAGCGGCCAGGGTCTCTTCGTGGGGCTGGCCGACGAATCCGTCGCCGTCGCCTCCGAGATGTACGGCATCGTGGAGCTCACCGACCGCTACGTGAAGGCCGAGGGCGAGCTCGAGAAGAACGGCCGGCCCGCCGGCGAGCGCTTCCGCATCGACCTGGCGGGCCCCGCGATCGCCGCCGTGAGGCCGGAAGGCACGGCCGCGCCCGCGGACAACCGCATCCGCCGCGCGGAGATCACCACGCGCGACATCGACCGCGGCGCCTTCCCGCGGTACCTTCTCAAGGAGATCACCGAGTCGGTCGCGTCGGTGCGCAAGACCATGCGCGGCAAGCTCGGGCAGACCGCCGAGAAGCGATGCATCCATCTCGGCGACGACACCGTTCGGCCGGACTGCCTCGCGGCGCTCAGGTCGGGCGCGATCCGCCGCATCGTGACGACCGGGCAGGGCACGGCCGCGGTCGCGGGCCAGGGGATCGCGTACCTGCTCAACCGCGCCCTCGGCGGCACCGGCATCGTCGCCGAGGCGATGAAGGCGACCGAGCTCTCCGGCCACCATCTCCGGGCCGACATGCGCGACACGCTCGTCATCGCGGTGTCCCAGTCCGGCACGACGACCGACACCAACCGCACCGTGGATCTCGTCAAGGCGCGCGGCGCGCACGTCATCGGCATAGTCAACCGCCGCAACTCCGACCTCGTCTACAAATCCCACAGCGTCCTGTACACCTCCGACGGCCGCGACATAGAGATGTCGGTCGCCTCGACCAAGGCCTTCTACGCGCAGAACGTCGCGGGACAGATCCTCGCCCTCGGCCTGGCGGAACGGCTCGATGCGCTGCCGCCCGCGAGGCTGGCCCGCGAGCTCGAGGCCCTGGAGGAGTTTCCCGCCGCCATGGCCGCAACCCTCGCGACGAGCGATGCCGTCCGCGACCTGGCGTATGCGCACGCGCCGCGGCACCGGCACTGGGCCATCGTCGGCACGGGCGCCGGCAGGATCGCCGCCGATGAGATCAGGATCAAGCTGAGCGAGCTGTGCTACAAGGCGATCGCCGTCGACTTCCTGGAGGACAAGAAGCACATCGATCTGTCCAGCGAGCCGCTCGTCCTGGTCTGCGCCGCGGGCCTGAGCCCGCAGCAGGTCGGCGACGCCGTCAAGGAGGTCGCCATCTTCAAGGCCCACAAGTCCGTGCCCATCGTGATCACGGATGAGGGCGAGACGCGCTTCACGCCGTACGCCGCCGGCCAGATCCGCGTGCCGCGCCACGCGGGAGGGCTCGCCTACCTCCTGCCGGTCATGGTCGGGCATCTCTTCGCCTTCCACGCCGCCGAGGCCTTCGAACGCGCGGCCCGGGAGCTCAGGCGGCTCCGCGGGCGCATCACGTCGGCCGATTCGGCCGCCGAGCCGCCCGCACTGGGCGAGGACGCGGAGTTCGTCGCGGAGGCGATGCAGGCGCAGCGGCAACTGCTCGACGGCGTGCTCAACAGCGGCCTGGAGCCCAACACGGCGATCAGGCTCAACGAGGCGCTGGACTTCGCGCTCTGCCGCATGAATCTCGATCTCCTGCCCCTGAAGTTCCAGTGCGCGGGCACGCGCAAGAACATGCATCGGGTGACCTGCGACATGCTCTCGGCCGCCATCAACGAGCTGACGCGGCCCATCGACGCGATCAAGCACCAGGCCAAGACCGTCACCGTCGGCATCTCGCGCCTCGAGGAGGTCGCGCGCGAGGGCGCGATCTGGCAGTGCATCGAGGATCTCGCGCTGCCCGCCGACATGGTGCCCGCGAGCGTCGCGGAGTTCCTGACGGCCTTCAGCCCCCTGGTCGGCTCGATCGACGGCGCCACGGCGTACCGCCTGACCGATCTCACGCCGCTCGGCCGCCCGAGGTACGCGACATCGATGCGCGCGGTGCGCAAGATCGGCACGGCCGAGGGCATTCCCTCGCGGTACGACCGGGGCAAGGCGCTGCTCGGCACCAAGCGCCGCGTCGTCCAGGAGCGCACGCCCTATCTCGGCCTGGGACAGAAGGACGGCCGCACGATTCTCATCGTCCCGTTCGTCGCCGACCGGGAGGAAGGCGAGCTCCTGCTCATGCACTTCACGCTCGCGCAGGCGACCGATCCCGCCGCGCGCCTCAATGCGCTCCGCCGCGCGGGCGACAGGTACGATGCCATCGTGGCCCTGGTGACCGAGCACGACGTGCCCTGGTCGGATGACCTTCTGGCGCCGCTCGACAACAGGACGCTCTTCCTGGCCGAGCCGCACGAGGCGGCGGCGGCGGCGGTGAGCGCCTACCGCGCGAGGGCCGGGGCGGGGCAAAAGGACTAGGCCGCGAAGGCGCCGCGACACAACGAGGAACGCCGGTTGGCGCATCTCGCGTCACTCCGCGTCCCCGGTCGCACGTTCTCTGTATGTCACCACAGAGACACCGAGAGCACAGAGACGGAACGAAGAGGGACCGATTGCTCTTCCGTCATCGTCTCTGTGTGCTCGGTGTCTCTGTGGTTCTTTCCGTCGTCCTCTTCATGCCTTCGTGTCCTCGCCTCTGATGTCGTCCGTCCGTCTTCGTATCTTCGTGTCTTCGTGGCTTCGTGGCCCTCTTCCTCCTTCGGTCCTTGCGCCGGCTCTCGTCATTCCGTCCCCCGCTTGACCTCGCCCCGCCCGCGGGGTGTAATTAACACCCCGGTCACCGAGGAGGAACGCCATGATCCGACACCCAACCGAGATCATCACGGAGGAGCGCAAGAGAATGCGCGCCGGCACGGGCAGCGTGCGCATCCGCCACTTCTTCCGCAAGGAGGAGCTCGCCTGCCCGATTCGGCTCCTGGCCGAGCTCAGGCTCTCGCCCGGCGACTCGATCGGCCTGCACCCGCATGTGGGCGAAGAGGAGATCTTCATCGTCCTCTCCGGCAAGGGCGAGATCTCCGAGGACGGCGTCGCGTGGGAGCCGATAGGGCCCGGCGACGCGACGATCACGCAGGCGGGCCGGTCCCACACGGTCCGCGGCACCGAGGGCGAGCTCGTGATGATCGCGGTCATCGGCGCCTGTGCCTGACCTTCCCCCGCCCCGGCAACCTGGACGAAAGCGAGACAGACCGTGAGCACCGATCTTCGATCCGCCTACCGTACGATCCTCGAGGACCCGTTTCCCCGCACGCTCGAGATCACGCTCGGCACGCAGACGCTCAGGCTCAGGAAGCGCACGTGGAAGGTGGCCGAGGGGGGCAAGGAGGTCGAGCGCGGCCTCAGGTACGGCGACAATCCCGGCCAGCCGGCGGCGCTCTACGAGCTCACGGAATCGGAGCTCGCGATCGGCGGGACGTCGTTGATCTCGCCGGGCATCGGCCTGGCGAGCTCGATCGCAGAGGAGCACATCCTCAGCTTCGGGAAGCACCCCGGAAAGACCAACCTCACGGACCTGGACAGCGCGGTCCTCATCCTCAGGTACCTGACCGAGGCGCCCGCGTGCGCCATCATGAAGCACAACAACCCCTGCGGGGTCGCGCGCGCGGACGATGTCCTGACGGCGCTCCGCAACGCGTACTGGGGCGACCCGCTCGCGGCCTTCGGCGGCTGCGTCGTGCTCAACCGCCCGCTCACGCGCGAGGCGGCGGAGTTCCTGGGCGAGGTCTTCATCGAGGTCATCGCCTGCCCCGACTACGAGGAGGGCGCGCTCGCGGCGCTCGAGCGCAAGCAGAATCTCAGGATCTTCAAGCTGCCGCGCCTGGGCGCGCTGGATGCGCTCGAGGACCTGCGCTGCCTCCAGCTCACATCGCTCATCGACGGCGGGCTCATCGTCCAGCTCTCGCTCACCAACCCCATCAAGGGCCCGGGGGACTTCCTCCCCGCCGTCTGCGAGAGCAAGGGCGTCACGCACGAGGCCGCGCGCGAGCCGACCGCGCAGGAGTACCGGGACCTGGTCTTCGCCTGGGCGGTCGAGCAGGGCGTCATCTCGAACAGCGTGCTCTTCGCCAAGAACGGCGCCACGGTCTCCATCGGCGCGGGCGGCCAGGACCGTGTGGGCGTGGTGAAGCAGGCCATCGCCAAGGCGTTCGACCGGGAGCGCGACCGCCTCGCGCTCGCGCGCCACAAGAAGCTGTTCTTCGAACTCGAGCTCGCGGCCTCGCGCGGCGAGATGCCCCGCGCGGAGGTCGACGCGATCGAGGCCGAGGCCCGCGGGCGCGGCGGCGACCTGCGCGGCTCCGTCCTCGCCTCCGATGCGTTCTTCCCGCGCCGCGACGGGGTGGACCTCGCGATCGAGGTCGGCGTCTCCGCGCTCTGCCACCCCGGCGGCTCGGTCCGCGACTGGGAGTCGATTCAGGCCGTGAACGAGGCCGACCCGCAGGTGGCGATGGTGTTCACGGGACAGAGGGCGTTCAGGCACTGATCCGGAGCCCCGGCGAATCACGATCCCGGGCGCGACCCATGCGAGCCAGACGCGGGAACGCGGGAATGTCTGCAAGCCCTAGACACAAGTTCGCACAGTGCCGTCCCGCCCCAGGAACATCAGGGCCGTGCCGCACAATATTGATTCAAGGGATCAACCAGAAATACCATTTGCGTCCGTTCCCGCCCCGGTGTATAAGAGCAGACGGTTCGAAACCGGCGGCAGTTGCAAAGGCATGGAGGTGATTATGCGACACGCGGCATGCGCTTGGAT
>JBFZCA010000157.1:0-5053 GCA_041308205.1 Planctomycetota bacterium
GGATCGTAAAAGTGCGTGTGCGTGTCGATGATCGTGAGCGGCGGCTCCGCGCCGCCTGCGGGCCCGCCGCCCTGGGGCGCGCGGCACGAGCACAGGGCGGCGCACGCCGCGCCCCCCGCCACGGAATCAAGGAAACTGCGGCGGTTCATGGCACCTCCACCTCGCCCGCTCTCTTCGTCGGCGCCTGCACGATGGGAATCTCCTGCACGGTCCGGCCGTGCGCATCTTCCATCATGAAAAGCAGCATGCGCGCCGGCGCGGGTCCGGCCTGAACGGCGGGGACGGCGAGATCGACGAGCTCGCCCGCGCGGACCTCGCAAAGAACATCGCCCGCCAGCGACAGCGAGCCGTCGCGGAAGAACGCCAGTTTTCCCGCGAGCGTGCCGCGCGACCATGCAGGCGGTTTGAGAACCGCCGCGTTCTCGGTGACGTAGTAGACGGGACCCGTGCCGCGCGCGAGGTGAATGCGCGTTGCGAAGGCATGTTTCTCGCCGGGCGCGAGCCTGACGTACGGCGACAGGACCTCGCTCTCGACGAGCCACGGCTCGCGGTCGTCCATGGCGACCGTGGTGTCGCCGAGCCGTATCGTCCCGGGTCCGCTCGTCCAGAACTCGACGCTCGCGCCGTCGGGATAGTCGGCGCCGGGCTGCACCGGGAACGTGTGGGCGTACAGGTGCCCCGTGGCATCCTGCGTCACGGCCAGCCACTCGGCCGCCACATCGAGGGCGGCCTTGCCGGCCTGTCGCCGGTACTCGAGGCGGAAGAGCCTCCCGCCGGGGCTCGCGATCGTCGAGAACTGCGGGCTGTCCTCGGGCCCGAACATCACCCGGTAGCCCTTCGGGTAACGCGTGTGCCGGTAGACGGGCGCCCAGGCGCGCAGGTTGCGGTGGAACGCGGCGCCTGCCCTCGTCTCGTCGCGGGCGTCGTGCTGCGTGTTCTGCCAGATGCCCCACCTGACCGGCCGGCCGGCGATGTTCTCCATGCAGGCGACGAGCTCGACCGATGTCGTCCGCGGCCTGAGCCTGATCTCGCGCGAGAAGCGGATTCCGGCGTACAGATCCTTCGGACCCGTGAGCCGCACGGCGGCCTCGGCGGAATCGTTCGCGAGCACCTCGAGCGCGAACGCGCCGCGGTCGGTGCATCCGCCCTTCGCGAACGGGTCGGGCGGCCCGGGCCATTCCTCGGGACCGTTCCAGCCCTGCGGCGCCGGCCAGAGCTTGTCGCCGCCGTAGTTGGCCCAGCCGCCGAGCCCGCCCGCGCCCTCGGCCTCGCCGCCCGCGGGGATCTCCAGGACCTTGCCCGCCAGGTCGCGGTTCACCCACAGGTACTCGCACCCGTCGAACCTGAGCTGCACGATGCGGCCGCCGAGCTGCGGCGCGACGACGACATCGATCCTGCCGTTCGTCAATTCGACGCACTGCCAGCCGTTGTACGTGACATCGCGGACGGCGCAGCGATCTGCGCTGCAGCCGACGAGTAGTGCGAAGACCAACGCCGCGCGCATATCACCTCCTTAATCCGGGGACAGTCACCGATTTCCGCGTCCCGGAAATCGGTGACTGTCCCCGGAAAGATGCCGCAGAGCCGGACGCGCGCGGCGACCTCGGTGCGCACGGCAAGCTGCGCCGTGACGACCTCGCCGCGCGCGCCCTCGGCCTCGATGATCTGCGGCGCCCCGCCCTCGGCGGCGCTGTCGGGCCAGATCCGCTCGAGGGGGGATACGGGCCACGCGGCGAACTCGGCGCCCAGGGCGGCCGCCTGCGCCGCAAGAAAAAAGCCGGCGAGAATCGTACGCATGATCGAAGCGCCTCCGCCAAGAGCGACCGAAGGACCGAGACCGCGCGAGCGGACGGAATGATCGTACTTCGGCCGGCGGCGGCGATCAATCGGGATTATCCGGGGACAGTCACCGATTTCCGCGTTACGGAAATCGGTGACTGTCCCCGGAATCGGCTACTCGAACTTCATGCCGGCGAGGATGTCCCGGAGGTCCGACTCGTCCTGGTCGCTGAAGAACGTCAGGACGAAGAAGAGCGCGTTGCCCGCGGTCACGGTGGCGTAGTACCGCTGGGTGAGGGTCAGGAAGCCGCACGATATGGAGACATCGAGAACCTCGAACGGAAGGCCGCCGAGGGCGCGCGAGTAGGTCTTCTCGGCGAAATCGATGCCGCCGATGCCCGGGGCCTTGAACTTCGACGGGTCGAAGTTCTCGCGGGCGCGCGCCAGGTACTCCGCGCCCGTGCCCACGCCCGAGAACCAGGGCAGCTTCTCCGCGCCGCACATGAGCATGCAGTTGGGCTCTTCCTGCATTTCCCCCGGGGGATAACGCGTGGCGACGAGGAGCAGCGCGGTCCTTTGCTCCGCCTCGGCGAGCATGCCCCCGCACTGGGCGGCGGATGCATCGAGCACCGTGTCCTTCTCCGCATCGCTCATGACGTACCAGTCCCGCGGGAGTTGGAGCGTCAGGCCGAAGTGCGGGTGCCTGAACACGCCGCTTTCGTACGTGCCGTAGGCGACCTTGCGGGTCGAGAGCGTGTACGCCCCGGCGACGCACATGGCAATCACGATCGGAATGACCTTCTTCGCCACGGTATGCTCCTGCACGCAGTCCCCCTCGGGAGAAGAGTAGCATCCCGGAACTTGGCGGTCAAAAATGAAAGGCGCCGGACGCCAGTCCGGCTCCCGCTGCATTTTCCGAGGCCTTTTCGGCCCGTTGGCGGCGATTCTATGATGAGGGCGTGGGGCCGGCCGCGGGGTCGGGCGCCGGCGCCCGAGAGCAGCGCGCGCGTGCGGAGGATGCCATGAGAACACGGTTCATCGGTTGCCCGACCTTGATTCTCGCCGCCGGTCTTCACGCGGCGACGCTGGTCGTGGATCAGGGCGGCGGCGGCGATTTCACGGCGATCCAGCCGGCGATCGACGCGGTGGCCGAAGGCGATACGGTGCTCGTCAGGCCGGGGGAGTACGTGATCACGGCGCCGATCACATTCGTGGGCAAGGCGATCACCGTACGGGGGGAGGCAGGGGCAGAGCAGACAACGATCCGGATGTCCGAAACCCCCGCGGATCCCGAACGCACGCACGTCGTGGTTTTCGAGAACGGCGAGACGGCCGAGGCGTTGCTGCAGGGCTTCACGCTGACGGGCGGCGGCAGTCCCGGCGGCCGAGGCGTATTCTGCGACAACGGGTCTTCTCCGAGGATCCTCGATTGCACGATCACGCGGAACGCGGGAGGCGGCGTGTCGTGCCAGAACAACTCTTCGCCGGCGCTTACGAGCCTGAGAATAACGGACAACTCAGGGACATCCGGCGGCGGCATCCGCTGCCTTTTCGGCTGCAGTCCCGTGATCTCCGGCTGTACGATAGCGCGGAACTCGAGCGTGTCCGCCGGCGGGGGAGGGTCGTTCTTTTCCGAGTGCTTTCCGACGATAACCGACTCCACGATTTGTGACAACTCGGTGCTGGGCTGGGTGAACACGAACGCCGCTTGTGATGGCGGGGGCATCCGTCTCGTCGGCGGTCACTTGACGATCGACGGCTGCATAATCTCGGGAAACTCGGCCGCCGACAGGGGCGGCGGGATGGCGCTCGCCGGCTCGGCGACGATCAGCGATTGCGTCATCTCTGGCAACCGGGCCACCGGCACATACTACAATCTCAATAGGCCCGACTCCGGGACAGCGGGAGGGATTTCCTGCGAGGGGGGCGACGGTACGCATGTGGAGATCACGCGCTGTACGATAGCGGGCAATGTGGCGACCTTCGCAGGCGGCGGTGTGCACGCCGCCGGCACGGTGTCCCTCCGCATCGTGGGTTCGATTATCTGGGACAATGCCGGCGGCTCGATCCAGCTCGAGGAGGGCGTCGCGGCCTCGCTGGAATTCAATTGCGTTGAAGGCGCCGAGCCGTTTCCGGGCGAGGGCAATATCAACGACGACCCGCTTTTCCGTGCGTGGGGAGACGATGCCGAAGCGGTCGTTCATGCCCAGACGGACTTCGAGGCGGCCCTGCGCGGATACGGCCTCGCCCTCGCCGCGGCTTCGCCTTGCATCGGCGCCGGGAAGGATGGCGAGGACATGGGCGCCGGCACCGAGCGATGCGCCCAGCCCGGCCACCCGACGAAGAGCATCATTCTCGGCGCCGGGACGTTCGCTATCGACGGCCTTGATCTGACCCACCGAGTCAGCGTTACCGGCGCGGGACCGGAGGCGAGCATCATAGAAGGAACGGTCTACGGCCTGAGAACGAACCGGTCCTTGTCGGGCGTCACCATCACGAAGGGACGGGCCGGCGGAATCGTCGTCAGCGGAGGAGAAGCCCCGGACATCGCCGGCTGCGCGATTGTCCGCAACGCATCAGTCGCCTGGTATTGCATGCGGAACGCCGGCGGCATCACCTGCGGCGAAGGATCGAGCCCGACCATACGGGACTGCCTGATCTCTCTGAACACCTCGCAATCGCTGTTCTTCTCCTCGGGAGGAAATGCCGGAGGCGTGCTTTGCCGGCCGGGCTCTTCCGTGGCGGTCTCGAGGTGTACCGTTTCCCGAAACCGCAGAGAGGGCATACTGTGTGCCGAAGCCGCCGCCGATATCCGCGACTGCCGGATCACGGGGAACGGGAGTCCCAGCGCGGGGTGTGGGCTCCGTTTCCTCTCTTCGTCGGCGAGGATCGCGAACTGTGTCATGGCCGGAAACTACCGCGACAGCGTCCTGTGCACGGACTCGCCGGTGGAGATCACTCACTGTACGATCCTGGAGAACAACAGCATACGTCTCTTGTACAATTCCGGCCCCATCTACCCGCTGGTTCGGAACTGCATCATCGGGGGGCACATCAACTACGACACGAGCGTCCTTCCGGACGACAGCATCACCTTCTCCTGCACGGTCCTGTCCCTGTTTCCCGGCGAGGGGAATATCAGCCGAGATCCGGCGCTCGTCTCCGGCGGCGTCTATGACTACGCCCGATACGAGCCGATCGAGATCAACGGCACGACCTACGATTTTCCGGACTTCATCGTGACGCCCGGCGATTTCCATCTTCAGAGCGGCTC
>JBFZCA010000158.1:0-3869 GCA_041308205.1 Planctomycetota bacterium
CGCGGCAGCACTTCGCCGCCCAGGCCCGCGCCCACGCGCGCGCGCACTTCGCCCCCGAGGCGCAGGCGCGCGCCGTCATCGCGATCTACCGGACGCTCTGCGCGAGGCGCCCGTGAGAATCGCCATCGATGCATCCAGCGCCGCGGTGCCCGAGGGGAGCGGCGTCGCCGTGTACCTGACGGAGCTCGTGCGCGGCCTGGCCGCCGCCGCGCGCCCCGGCGATACGTTCGCCGTCTGTTGCCGCGCGAGCAAGTTCAGGCATCGCGCGCGCGTGCCGCTGCCGCCCGGCGCCGCCTGGCGGCGCGCGCTGCTCCTGGAGCCGTTCACCAGCCTCCTCGCCCGCGGGCTCGACGTCCTCCACGGCGCCGATGCGCGCCTGCCGCGCTGCCGCGGCCCGGCCCTCGTCGCGACGGTGCACGATCTCTTCTCGCTCGTCTCCTCGGAGTTCGCCGACGATCGCTTCCGCGCCAAGAAGATCCGCCGCTATCGCGACCTGGCCGCGCGCGCCCACGTTTTCGTCGTCCCGAGCGAGCACACGAAGCGCGATGTCGTCGCGCGCCTCGGCGTCGATCCCGGCCGCATCGCCGTCGCGCCGCTCGCCTGCGGCGCGGGGTTCAGCCCGCAGCCCGAGGCGAACGTGGCCGCCGCGCGCGCGCGCCACGGCCTGCCGCCGCGGTACATCCTGACCGTGGGCATCATCTCGACGCGCAAGCACACGGCGGGCCTCGTCCGCGCGTTCCGCGCGCTGAGAGCGCGCGGCATCGCAGGCGACGCGGCCCTCGTCATCGCCGGCAAGGACGGCTTCGGCGCCGAGGAGACGCACCGCGAGGCGGCCAAGGCCGAGAAGGGCACGGTGATTCTGCTCGGCTACACGCCGCAGGAAGATCTTCCTCCGCTCTACGCCGGCGCGACGGTCTACGCCTTTCCATCGCTCTACGAGGGGTTCGGGATCCCCGTCCTGGAAGCCATGGCGTCGGGCATCCCCGTGGTCGCATCCGACCGCGCGTCGATTCCCGAGATCGCGGGCGATGCGGCGCTCCTCGTCGATCCGGAGGACGAGGAGGCGCTCGCGCGCGCGCTCGAGCGCGCGCTCGCCGACGAGGCCTTGCGCGCGCAGCTCTGCGCCAGGGGCCTGGCGCGCGCGGCGCTCTTCTCGTGGGACAGGACCGCGCGGGAGACCTACGCGGCCTACGAGTTGGCCGTCCGGATCGCGCGGGAACGCTGAGTCCGATCTATCTTCCGCCTCCCCACCCGCATATAATGACCGATCGGGCAACAACGAGACCCTGGCACTGTACACGCTCGAGTAAAGGAGGATCAGCCATGCGTACGACCATGCGGTGCGGATTCGCAGGCACGTGTGCGCTCTCGGTGTGCGCGCTCGCCCTCGCAGGCGCCCTCTCGACCCTGTCCGCCCAGGTGACCGGCGAGTGGGAAATGGCCATGGATTTCGGCGGCCGCACGACCTACGCGACCCTCTCGATCGCGGCAAAGGCCGGCGGCACGCTCACGGGCACGTGGGGCTCCGCGGAGCTTTCCGCCGTCGCGTTCGATGGCGCGAAGCTCACATTCGCCCGCACCATCAGGATGGGCGAGCAGGAATTCACCATGACCTACACGGGCACCCTCAAGGACGGCGTCCTCGATGGCGCGTTCACGACCGACCGCGGCACCTTCGCCGCCAAGGGCACGCGTCCCAAGCCCAGGTGCCCTGCCGCCGGCCAGTGGGATCTCAAGTACACGATGCGCGAGCGCGAGGCGACCGCCAGGCTCTCCATCGTCCAGAAGCCCGATGGCTCGCTCGAGGCCGCCTGGAAGAGCGAGCGCGGCGAGCACGCCATCTCGGGCGTCAAGTTCGAGGACGGAAAGCTCTCGTTCGCGCGCACGACGACGATGGGCGACCGCACGTTCGAGTCGACCTACGAGGGCACGGTCAAGGGCGACACGCTCGCCGGCACGATCAAGAGCCAGATGGGCGAGGTGCCGGCCGGCGGGCAACGCGTCGGCGCGGCGCTCATCGGGAAATGGGAGCTGACGACGGCCGGCGACCAGGGCCCGCGCACGAGCACGCTGCGGGTCTTCGGCGACATGACGGGCAGGTACGAGCTCTTCGGCGGCGAGATTCCGGTCAAGGACCTCGCGCTCGACGGCGACAAGGTGTCGTTCAGCGTGGAGATGGGCTTCGGGGACCAGACCTTCAAGCTCGACTTCGCGGGCACGCTCGCGGGGAAGACGCTGAAGGGGCAGCTCACGTCCCCGCGCGGCACGCGCGAAGTCACGGGCAAGAAGATCGATGCCGCCGCCGCGCTGGTCGGCGCGTGGGAATTCACGCGCGAGACGCCGCAGGGCGCGCGCACGAGCACGCTCACGGTCAAGGATGACCTGACGGCGACGTACGCGGTCCGCGACACGACGGTGCCGGTCGCCGACCTGCGCGTCGAGGGCGACACGGTGTCGTTCAAGGTGACGATGAAGTTCAACGACCGCGAGGTCGTGATGGAATTCAAGGGCACGCTCAAGGGAGACACGCTCGCGGGAGAGCTGACGACGCCGCGCGGCACGCGCGAGGCCGTGGGCAAGAAAGTCGCCCCCAAGGCGTAGCATCGCGCCGCCGGCCGGCGGGCGGAGGTGATTCCGTGGCTCGTTTTGTCGCCGTTGTGTGCCTCCTTGCCGGTTTCGCCGGTTTCGCCGGGCCGCTCGGCGCCGCCGAGGCGCCGTCCGTCGATGCCGCGCGCGGGCTCTGCGAGCGCATCCTCCCCGGTCGCGGGAGCGACTTCGTCTTCGAGCTGATTCCCGCGGACGCGGGCCGCGATGTCTTCGAGGTCGAATCGGCGCGCGGCGCGATCGTCATCCGCGGCTCGAACGGCATAGCCGCCGCCGTCGGACTCAACTGGTATCTCGAGCACATCGCCCGCTGCCAGTTCTCGCTCCGGGGCGAGCACCTGGCGCTTCCGACTCCCCCGCCGCCCGTGCCCGCGAAGGTCAGGCAGGTCTGCGCCCACCGCATGCGGTACTGCTTCAACTACTGCGCCTTCAGCTACTCGCTGGCGTGGTGGGACTGGCCGCAGTGGGAGCGCCTGATCGACTGGATGGCGCTTCGCGGCATCACCATGCCGCTCGCCGTGACCGGCCAGGAGGCCGTGTGGGACGACGTGCTCCGGGGCCTCGGCCTCGAGAACAGCGAGATCGATGCGTTCTTCGTCGGCCCCGGCTACCTGCCCTTCGGGTGGATGGGCTGCATCGACGGCTGGTGCGGCCCGCTCGCCGGGTCGTGGATCGAACGTCACGCCGAGCTGGGAAGGAAGATCATCGACCGCGAGCGCGCATTCGGCATGACGCCGGTCCTCCAGGGCTTCACCGGCCATGTCCCCGAGGGCCTGCAACGGCTCTTCCCCGAGGCGAAGCTCCGCCGCCTGCGGAGCTGGTGCGGGTTCCCCGGCACCTCGTTCGTCGATCCGGGGGATCCGCTCTTCGAGCGCATCGGGAAGCTCTTCATCGAGGCCCAGACGCGGCGCTTCGGGACCGACCACCTGTACGCATCGGACACGTTCATCGAGATGTCGCCGCCTTCCGGCGAGCCCGCGTTCCTCGATGCGATGGGCAAGGCCATCCATCGGGCCATGGCCGCCGGCGACCCGCAGGCCGTGTGGGTCCTGCAAGGCTGGCTCTTCGTCAACAACCCGAAGTTCTGGAAGGAGCCGCAGCGCAAGGCGTTCCTGGGCTCCGTGCCCCGCGACCGCATGATCGTCCTGGATCTCTTCTGCGAGTCCCACCCGGCCTGGAAGATCACCGAGGCCTTCGATGGCAAGCCCTGGATCTTCTGCATCATTCACAGCTTCGGCGACCAGGTGTGCCTGTAAGCCGGCCTC
>JBFZCA010000159.1:0-6140 GCA_041308205.1 Planctomycetota bacterium
GTTGGGGGGCGGGGGCGGGGGGGGGGGGTTTGGGGCCCGCAACTTGGGGCGGGGCCGCATCCCTTCCGCGGCTGCCGGCGCCGGCGCGCGCACTTGCGCTTCCCGCGCCGATTCCGTACAGTACGCCCCTATGACCGAGCAACAGACTCTCTCCTCGACGGTGCTTGCGGGACGCACGGCGTTCGACAACGAGAAGTACCTCTCCGAGCAGCAGGCGTGCATCCTGGAGCGAGTTCAGCGCTTCAACAACAAGCTGTATCTCGAGTTCGGCGGGAAGCTCATGTACGACTACCACGCCGCGCGCGTGCTTCCCGGCTACGACCCCAACGTCAAGATGCGCCTGCTGGCGGCGCTCAAGGAGAACGCCGACATCATCCTCTGCATCTACGCCTGCGACATCGAGCGCAAGAAGGTGCGCGCGGATTTCGGCATCACGTACGACTCCGACACGTTCAAGCTGATCGACGACCTGCGCGACTGGGGCCTCCCGATCGCGGGCGTCGTGATCACGCGCTTCGAGGGGCAGCCGGGCGCGCTCGCCTTCAAGCACACGCTCGAGCGCCGGGGCGTGCGCGTTCACACGCACGGTCCGATCCGCGGCTATCCCGCGAACGTCGACTTCATCGTCGGCGAGCGCGGCTACGGCGCCAACGAGTACATCGAGACGACCAAGCCGCTCGTCGTCGTGACGGGCCCGGGGCCCAACAGCGGGAAGATGGCCACCTGCCTCTCGCAGGTGTACCACGAGCACCGGCGCGGCATGGCCGCCGGCTACGCCAAGTTCGAGACCTTCCCGATCTGGAACCTCCCGCTGCGCCATCCCGTGAACCTGGCCTACGAGGCGGCCACGGCGGACATCGGCGACTTCAACCTCATCGACCCCTTCCACCTCGAGGCGCACAACGTCCAGGCGGTGAACTACAACCGCGATGTGGAGACGTTCCCGGTCCTCGGCGCCATCCTCGCGCGCATCACGGGCGCGTGCGCGACCTACCGATCGCCCACCGACATGGGCGTCAACCGCGCGGGCTTCGCGATCACCGACGACGATCTCGTGCGCCGGGCGGCGGCGCAGGAGATCATCCGCCGCTTCTACCGCTACTCCTGCGAGTACGCCCTGGGCCTGCACGGCAAGGAGACCGTCGACCGCGTCGAGGTGCTCATGCAGGAGCTCGGCCTCGCGCCCGAGCATCGCCGGGTCGTGCGCCCGGCGAAGGATGCCGCGCGGGCGGCCCAGCGGGAGGGAATGAAGGGCAACAAGGGGGTCTTCGTCGGCGCGGCCATGGAGCTCAGGGACGGCGCGATCGTCACGGGCACGAACTCCCCGCTGCTGCACGCCGCATCGAGCCTCGTCCTGAACGCCGTCAAGAATCTGGCGGGGATCCCGCAGGCACTGAAGCTGCTCTCGCCCCACATCATCGAATCGGTTGCGGCGCTCAAGCAGGACATCTTGCGGCGCAAGACCGTCAGCCTGGACCTCGAGGAGACCCTGATCGCGCTCTGCATCTGCTCGACCACGAACCCCACGGCGAAGCTCGCCATGGAGCAGCTCAAGGACCTGCGGGGCTGCGAGCTGCACATGACGCACATGCCGGCGCCGGGCGATGAGACCGGACTGAGGCGCCTGGGCGTCAACCTGACCTGCGAGCCGGTCTTCGCGACCAACAGCCTGTTCGTGAGCTGAGCGCGGCGGGCGGCTCACGCCCGCGGGGCGTGCGCGCGCTCGAACGCCGCCAGATCCACGGTGCGGCCCGTGCGGCGCGACTCCTCCGCCGCGAAGGCGATGACGTGGCTGTGGACCGTGGAATCCATCCCTGCCGCCAGCGGCATGCCGGCAGGTTTCGTCATCTCGTCGTAGAGCGCGTTGACCAGGCCCGCGTCGCCGCCGCCGTGCAGCTCGTAGCCCCCGTCCTCGGCCTGCACCGTGTACCTGACCGGCTCGCCCTCGTGCGGCAGGAAGACGAGGTGCGCGCCGAAGTGGCGGCGGTAGGTCTCGCCGCCCTTGAGCACGCCGCGGGTGCCGTAGACCTCGATGGAGCGGCCGTTCTCGAACGCCGTCATCGTGAACGTGCCGGTGAGGCCGCCCTCGAATTCCATCGCCAGGACCTGGCGGTCCACGACATCGTTGTCGCAGCGATAGACGCAGCGGCCCCAGGGGCTCGTGCGCAGCCACGCGATGATCTCATCGGGCGTCGCCTCGCGGGCGCGGTCGTAGACCATGCCGAGCCACGGGTCGCGCATGTCGCCCGCGTACCTGCGCGCGTCGTAGGGACACGTCGCGGCGGCGGGGCAGGGATCGGTGCAGCGCGAGGGGGCGCCCGCCGGCGCGCGTTCGGCGCGGAAGAACTCGCGCGAGCCGAAGCTCGCGATCCTGAGACAGCGCCGGCCGGCCAGCCAGTGGACGATGTCCGTGTCGTGGCAGCATTTCGAGAGGATCATGGGCGAACTGGAGGCCGCCGCGGCCCAGTGGCCGCGGACGAACGAGTGCGCCTGGTGCCACGGCATGACGCCCTCGCTCGCCTGAATGGACGCGATCTCGCCGAGCGCGCCCGAGTCGATGATCTCCTTCACCTTGCGGTAGAAGGCGGCGAAGCGCAGGACGAAGCACACCATCACGCGCCGCTCGTGCCGTTCCGCGAGCGCGCGGATGGCGAGCACCGCATCGACGCGCGTGGCGATGGGCTTCTCCAGCAGCACGTGGTAGCCGCGCGCGAGCGCGCCGCGGCAGTGCTCGTCGTGAAAGTTGTCCTGCGTCGCCACGATCGCGACGTCGCCGAGCGCGCCGGCGCCGAGCAGCTCCTCGGCGCTCGCAAAGCCGCGGAAGTCGCCGTTCGCGGCGATGCGCCGGATCTTCTCGACGCGCGCGGCGACGGGGTCGGCGCCGGCGGCGATGGTGAATCGGTCCGGCCTGCGCGCGGCGAGCTGCGCGTAGGTCTGCGCGCGCGCGCCGCAGCCGATGCATACGAGCGCAAGAGGTCTGTCCATGGCGGCGAGTCTATCACGCCGGACGCGGCCGCGCGACCCGTCAGCGCGGCGCCGGCGGCGTCGCGTCCGCCGCCTCGAAGAAGGCGACCACGTTCTCCCAGGGCACCTCCGGGCCGAGCACGTGGGCCGGCGCGAGGATGAGGCCGCCGCCGCGCGCCACATCGCGGATGCGGGCCTCGACCTCGGCCCTGACAGCCCCCGGCGCGCCGAACGGCATCGTGCGCTGAACGCTCACCGTGCCCCAGAAGCAGAGCCGGTCGCCGAAGCGCCGCTTGATCGCCGCGGGGTCCATGCATTCGGGCTGCACGGGATTGAGGATGTCGATGCCGGTCGCGATCAGCTCGGGAACGAGCGCCTCGACGTTGCCGTCGCAGTGGTAGAAGACGAAGGCGTCCGGGTTCGCCTCCTTGACCGCGCGCACGGCGGCGGCCAGATGCGGCTGCAGGAACGTGCGCCACATCGCCGGGCTCATGAGGAGGCCGGTCTGGCCGGCGACATCATCGCCCGTGATGACGATGTCGACCCCCGCGCGGGCGAACTCGGCCGCCGCGCGGCGCTGGAAGGCGGCCGTGCGCTCGAGGAGGCGGTGCGCGGCCGCGGGCGCGTCGAGCATGTCCAGCATGAGATCCTCCATGCCGCGGATGTACCACGCCTGCTCGAAGACCGACCCGGCGAACGCCGCGACCGCGAGCCCCTGCGCGTGGAGGTCGGCGACGCGGCGGGCCGCGCCCTCGAAGCGGTAGTCCGCATCGAGGTCGGGCCAGGGATAGCGCTCGATCCGGCCGGGGTCCTGAACGCCGCGGAGCGGCGACGTGACGCGCGCGAAGTGGTGCAGCGCGCCGCCGCGCCACCACACGCCCCACTCGTCCACCCGGCCGCTCGCGCGCGCCTGTTCGGCATCGCGGCCGAGGTACTCGTCGAAGCGTGTGGGCGGCAGGACCGTGGGCGCGAGCGCGACGCTCGTGATATCCATGTCGAAGTATTCCCGCGGCGTCTTCGGCGCGCAATGCCGGGCCAAGAGCCGCTCGATGGGGGGCGTGTAGCCGATGGCCTCCTCGTAGAGGAGGCGCGGCACGCGGTCCGTGGCCTCGTGTGCCAGCGCCGCGAGAACCCGTTCGCGGGATGTCATGGCCGCCGCCCGTTCGCGGCGTCGGGACGCGGCGCGGTCGCCTCCGTTCCGGCGCGTTCACCTGCGCGCATGCGCGATCCTCCGTGCGGTCGACGCGTCGTGTAACCAGCCGCCCCATCGGGGGCGAGGATCTTTCCAGGACTGCGGACAGGGATCACAACAGGAGTCGGCGGACGAAGAGGCCGCCACGAAGACACGAAGGCACGAAGGGTCTTCGCGGCATTCCAAGTGCGCGGTGATTCACCGCTGATTCACCGCTGATTCTTCGTGTCTTTGTGGCATCGTCCTTCCTTCCTCCCCGGACGCGGGGGACAGCCGCGCGGGTGGAAGACGAGATAGTCGTGGGATCGATGCCGCCGGCATGAGCCATGCGACGATTGTACTCTGGCGCGCCCTTGGCGGCAAAGGCTCGGCCGGCGGCTTGATCCTGGCCGGACGATTTCTTATCATCGGGTGCGCGCGGATGCGGCGTCCTCGCGCGGCAACACCCCTGGAAAGGAACGGCGGACATGCAGACACGGGCGTGCACTCGGCGGCGGTTTCTCCGGTACGGCGCAGGGATTGCGGCGGGCGCGTACGCGGCGCCGGTCTTCATCGCGCCGGGCGTGCTCGCCGCGCCGGGCGCGCCGGGCGCGAACGACCGTGTGACCGTGGGGTTCATCGGCACGGGCGGACGCGGGCAGCAGCTCATGCGCCAGTTGCCCGACGATGCGCAGATCGCGGCGCTGTGCGACTGCTTCGTGACGCGGAGCGCCGAGGCCAAGGCGCGTCACAAGGCCGACTGGGACA
The DNA here is from genome assembly GCA_041308205.1 of Planctomycetota bacterium. Lineage (GTDB taxonomy): Bacteria > Planctomycetota > UBA8108 > UBA8890 > UBA8898 > UBA8898. The sequence goes on from JBFZCA010000159.1 coordinate 4,904, forward strand.
TCTACCAGGACTACCGCAAGGTGCTGGAGCGCAAGGACATCGAGGCCTTCGTGATCGCGACCACGGATCACGGCCGCGTGCTGCCCTGCATTCGCGCCTGCCAGGCCGGCAAGGACGTCTATGCCGAGAAGCCGCTCACGGTGACGATTCGCGAGGGCCGCGCGCTCGTCAACGCCGTGAGGAGGCACACGCGGATCTTCCAGGTCGGCACGCAGCAGCGCTCCATGGAGCTGAACGACTTCGCCTGCGCCTTCGTGCGCAACGGCGGCATCGGGAAGGTGCACACGGTCCAGTGCCACAACTATCCCGGCCCCGGCGTCTACACGGGCCTGCCCGAGGAGCCGATGCCCGAGGGTCTCGATTGGGACATGTGGGTCGGCCCGACCGAGCTCAGGCCGTATCACTCGCGCCTGCAGTTCGGCTGGATGGGGTGGCGGGACTACTCGGGCGGCGAGATGACGAACTGGGGCGCCCACGGCATCGATCAGGTGCAGTGGGCGCTCGGCATGAGCCTGAGCGGGCCGGTCGAAATCCGGCCCGAAACGCCGGGCCCGAACGGCAAGGTCGCGATGCGCTACGCATGCGGCGTCGTCGTGAAGATCGAGCTCGACCAGGGGCCCCTCGGCGGCGCCATCTTCCACGGCGAGAAGGGGACGATCGAGATCGACCGCAACCACTACGCGGTGAAGCCCGCCGCGCTGGTCGTCGATCCGCCGCACGCGTCCGTCGCCGACAAGTGGCAGGCCGCGGACTGGCCCGCCAACTACCACCTGCGGAACTGGATCATGTGCGTCAAGTCGCGGAAGCTCCCCGTCGCCGACGTGGAGATCGGCCACCGGTCGGTGAGCGCGTGCCACCTCGCCAACATCGCGCGCGAGATCGGCCGCCCGCTGACATGGGACCCGGACAAGGAGGTTTTTCCGGGCGATGCCGAGGCCGACGCGTTCCTGGCGCGCCCGCGCCGCGCCGCGCACGAGCTGCCCGCAGAGGCATGATCCGCCCACCGGCGCCGGTCAGTCCGCGCACGGCGGGAAGCTCTCGCAGCCCAGGCCGCCTCCCGTCGGGTCCGCGCCGCAGTCGGGGAAGGGCGCCTTGGGGGCATGGCCCTCCCTGAACAGGTACGCGAGATGGTACACGGCGTCGGCGATGTCCGCCGCGCCGTCGTCGTTCAGGTTGGCGGATTCCATGCAGACAGGCTTCCTGCCGCTCCGGAAAAGGTAGTTCAGGAGCGCAATGG
>JBFZCA010000160.1:0-3647 GCA_041308205.1 Planctomycetota bacterium
GCCGCGAACGAGACCCTGCCGGCCGTGCTGGACGTCATCGGCCGCACCGGCGACGGCCAGGGCGAGTTCCTCTACCCGCGCGCGATCGACATCGATGCGGACGGAAACCTCTTCGTCGCCGACAAGACCGGCCGCATCCAGAAGCTCACGCGCGAGGGCGCCGTGCTGAGCGTCGCGCGCATGCCGCGCATCGAGGCCGGCAAGCCGACGGGCCTGAGCGTCGCGCCCGACGGGCGCCTCTACGTCGCCGACACCCACTACAGCCGCGTCCTCATCTACGATGCCGAGGGCGTCCTGCGCGGCGCGTTCGGAAGCTACGGCACGGGCAACGGCCGGTTCATCTATCCGACCGACGTGGCCTTCGACGGCGCGGGGCGCGTCTTCGTCAGCGAGTACGGCGGGAACGACCGCATAAGCATCTACACGGCGGAGGGCGCGTTCGTCCGCAGCTTCGGGAAGCCCGGCGCCGCGCTCGGAGAGTTCTCGCGCCCCGCCGCCATGGCCGTCGACCGCGCGCGCGGCATCCTGTACGTCGCCGACGCCTGCAATCACCGCATCGTGCGCTGCTCGCTTGCGGGCGAGGTCCTCGGCGCGATGGGCTCGGCCGGCAAGGCGCCCGGCTCCTTCGCCTACCCCTACGGACTCGCCGTGCTCGGCGACGGCCGCCTTGCGGTGTGCGAGTACGGGAACAACCGGATTCAGGTGCTGGCGCCGGACGGCCGCGCTCTTGCCTGCCTCGGCCGGGCCGGCCGCGCGCCGGGGTGCCTCGCGTACCCCTGGGCGGTCGCCGTCGACGGCGACGGCCGCGCCTTCGTCGTCGATGCGGGCAACAACCGCATCCAGGTGTGGCGGCTATGATCGCGGCGCTCTCGGTGCGCTTCCAGAACCCGTGGTGGCTGTGCGCCGCGCTCATCGCCGTGCCCGCGGTCCTGTACGCCGTCAGGAACCTCGCGGCGCTCGGCCCGGTCCGGCGTGCGGCGGCGCTCGCATGCCGGGCGCTCGTCATCGCGCTTCTCGCGGTGCTCCTCGCCGAGCCCGCGCTCAGCGAGCGCGCCGAGCACGTCACGCTGCTTGCCGTCGTCGACCACAGCCGCTCCGTCCCCTCCGCGCTGCGCGAGAAGGCCGTGGCCTTCATCGAGGAGGCGCTCCGCAAGAAGGACCCCCGCGATCGCCTCGCCGTCATCAACGCGGCCGAGTACGCGGTCATCGACAAGATGCCGGGCGGCGGGGCCGAGCTCAGGCGCCGCGAAAGGACGCTTCCCGGCGAGAACACGAACATCGCCGCGGGCCTCGCGCTGGCAATGGCCATAGCTCCCGCCGACACCGCGACGCGGATTCTCCTGGTGAGCGACGGCAACGAGACGGCGGGCGACGTTCTGGACGCCGCGCGCACCGCGGCCGCGAACCGCATTCCGATCGACGTCCTGCCGATCCGCTACCGGTACGACCGGGAGGTCATGTTCAAGCGCCTCGCGGCGCCGCCGACCGCCCGGAGCGGCGAGACCGTGGCGCTGCGCTTCGTCCTGGCGGCGACCGCCCCCGCGCGCGGGAAGCTCAACCTCGCGCTCAACGGCGCGCCCGTGAACCTCGACCCGTCCACGCCCGAGGTCGCCGAGCCGCTGGAGCTGCGCGCCGGCACGAACGTCAAGACGGTCTCGCTCGCCGTCGGGACGCGCGGCCTGCACGAGTTCAAGGCGGTGTTCGTCCCCGACGACCCCGCCGAGGACACGCTCCTGGAGAACAACGAGGCCGGCGCGGTGACCTTCGTGGCCGGGCCGGGGCACGTGCTCGTCGCCGACTACGTCGAGGAGCGCGAGGGCGCCGGAACCCGCCCCGGCGAGCCCATCGCCGCCGCGCTCGGGAACGCCGGCATCGACGCGCGCCGCATCGACGCCGCGGACTTCCCGGCGCGCCTCGTCGAGCTCATGGACACCGACTGCGTGATCCTCGCGGATGCTCCGAACGACTGCTTCACCCACGCGCAGCAGGAGATGCTGCGCCAGTACGTGAAGGAGCTCGGCGGCGGCCTGGTCGTGATCGGCGGCCCGCACGCCTTCGGCGCCGGCGGCTGGATCGGCTCGCCGCTCGCCGAGGCGATTCCGGTCGACATGGACCCGCCGCAGAAGAAGGAGATGCCCAAGGGCGCGCTCGTCCTCATCATGCATAGCTGCGAGATGCCGCTCGGGAACTTCTGGGGCGAGCAGATCGCCGCGGCGGCCGTCGGCACGCTAGGCAGCCGCGATCTGGCCGGCATCATCAGCTACGGCTGGCAGGCGGGCGGGCTGTGGGACTTCCCACTCGCCCCCGTGGGCGACAAGAGGAAGCTCATCGCCGCGATCAGGACCATGCAGCAGGGCGACATGCCCGACTTCGGCGCGCCCATGCAGGCGGCCCACGACGCGCTCGCGGCCTGCGACGCGGGGCAGAAGCACATCATCATGATCAGCGACAGCGACCCCTCGCCGCCCGCCGACGAGCTGCTCGCGGCGCTCAAGAAGGCGGGCATCACGGCAAGCGGCGTCGCCGTCGCCCCCCACAACCCCAACGACGTGCTCAAGCTTGTCAAGATCGCCCGCGACACCGGCGGGCGCTTCTATCACGTCCAGAACGCCAACGAGCTGCCGCAGATCTTCATCAAGGAGGCCAGGACCGTCACGCGCACCCTGATCCAGGAGGAGGCCTTCACGCCGGCGCTCGCGCGCGGCCTGGGAGAGATCGTCCGCGGCCTGGGAGCGGGCGTCCCGCACCTGAACGGCTACGTGCTCACCGGCCCGAAGGGCGGCCTGGCGGAGCTGCTCATGACGGGCCCCGAGGATGACCCGATCCTCGCCTCCTCGCAGGTCGGGCTCGGCCGCGCGGCGGCCTTCACGAGCTCGGCCGACGCGCGCTGGGCCGGCGCGTGGGTGGCCTGGGGCGGTTACGCGCGCTTCTGGGAGCAGGTCGTCCGCTGGACCGCGCGCAGCGCGCAGGCGGCCGACTGCGACATCATGACGGATGTCGAGGCCCAGAAGGCCACCGTCACCGTCGAGGCCGCGGAGATCGACGGCCGATTCATCGCGCTCGAGCAGCTCTCGGCGCAGGTCTTCACGCCGTCGATGCAGGCGCGCGAGCTCGGACTGGTTCCCGTGGGACCCGGCCAGTATCGCGCGACGTTCCCGACGGAAGGCGCGGGCAGCTATCTCATCAAGGTTCAGTACACGACCCCCGGCGGCGGCACGGGAATAGTCCAGAGCGCGGTCGAGGTGCCCTACGCCCCCGAGTTCACGGCGCTCGAGGACAACATGGCGCTGCTCTCCGCGCTCGCCGAGGAAACCGGCGGCCGCGTGGCCGGCGGCGAGGCCGCGGCGTACGATCTCGTGAGCCGCGCGGGCCTGAAGTTTCCCGAGACGGCGTTCCCGCTCACGACCGCGCTGCTCATCGCCTGGATCGCGCTCTTTCTCCTCGACGTCGCGGTGCGCAGGGTCGCGGTGGATTTCAAGGCGCTCGCGCGCGCGGCGTTCGCCGCGGCGGGGCGGCTCGTGCCGGGACGCGGCGCGAAGGCGCAGGAGAGCATCGACAAGCTCGTGACGACGGCGGCCAAGCTGCGCGCGCAGTTGCCGCGCCGCCGGGCCGCCGAGGCGCAGCGGCGCTTCGAGGCCCCGCCCGAT
>JBFZCA010000161.1:0-7352 GCA_041308205.1 Planctomycetota bacterium
TTGTCTGCCGCACGGCCGGCGATGTCGACGCGGCCCTGGCCCGCATGTTCGCGCAGCGCGAGTTCGGCGCCGCGGCCGACGAGGTCGTCGTCGAGGAGTTCATGGACGGCGAGGAGGCGAGCTGTCTGGCGCTCGCCGACGGCGCTGCGTTCGTGCCGCTCCCGAGCAGCCAGGACCACAAGCGCCTCCGCGACGGCGACGAGGGGCCCAACACGGGCGGCATGGGCGCGTACGCGCCGGCGCCGGTTCTCGACGAGCGCATGCAGGCGCGCGTCGATGCCGAGATCCTCGCGCCCGTCATCAACGGCATGGCCGAGGAGGGCGCGCCGTACGCGGGGATTCTGTACGCCGGCCTGATGATCGACGTGCGCGGACCGCGGGTCGTCGAGTTCAACTGCCGCTTCGGCGACCCCGAGACGCAGGCCGTGCTGCCGCTCCTCTCGAGCGATCTGGTCGAGCACATGCTGGCGGCGGCCGAGGGGCGGCTCGCGGCCGAGCGCGTCCGCGTCGCGCCCGGCGCGGCGGTCTGTGTCGTCGCCGCATCGGGCGGGTATCCGGACGCGTACCGCACGGGCGCGCGCATCGCGGGCCTGGACGGCGTGCCCCCCGGCGTGCTCGTCTTCCACGCCGGCACGGCCGAGCGCGACGGCGCGATCGTGACCTCGGGCGGCCGCGTGTTCGGCGTCACCGCCGCGGGCCCCGACATCCGCGCGGCGGTCGATCGCGCCTACGAGGGCATCGCCGCGATCTCGTTCGAGGGAATGCACTACCGCCGGGACATCGCCGCGCGGGCGCTCGCACGGCCGCGCTGAGCGCGGCGCGGCTTCCTCCGGGGTGCGCGTGCCGGGACCCGGTGCGCCGCCCGCGATCTCACGTTTTTCTTTTTCCCTCTGGACAAGCGCCTTCTTTTTGGGCAAGATGGGCGCCGGTCGACGGGAATGCAACGCCCCCGATCGCGCGAAGAGAAGTGAATAGAAAAATGAAGAGAAAACTCAACGAAGCTCCGCGAGGCGAGATGCCGCAGGCGATCTTGTCGTTCCTCAACGAGGTGGCCGACAAGGTGCCGTGCCCCCTGTCGCTCGATGATGTCGCCGCGCTGACGCGCGCCCACATCGGCTGCGACATCGACAGCGGGCTGCTCGAGCGCGGCGTGGTCCGCTCCGCCCGTTTCGCGCGGACGCGCAAGAACCTCTTCGCGACGCGCGAGGTGCTCTTTGCGGGCGCGCGCTTTCGCATCCAGCCGGACCCCTGGGAGATCAGCCGCGGCGTGCTCGTGCCGGGGCATCGCTTTCTCCCGCTCTGGTGGGGCGCCGACGCCCGGCGCGTGGCGCTCACGCTCCCCGACGGGACGACCGCGCCGGCGGTGACGCTCCGGCTGGCCTTCGAGCGGGCGCTCTCCTTCCACTACCTGCTCGGCTACTCGTGGATCGCGGGGATGCTCCGGGACGGCACGCGCGAGATCATGCACGAGGAGGGCGCCTTCACCGCGTTCGACCTGCGCGCCTTCTACGAATCCACGAGTTTTCGTCCCGGCGACTTCATCATCCTGGAGATCTCGCAGCCGTGGGAACGCCGCGCCGCGGTCCGTCACGAGCGGCGCGAGGATGTCCTCATGCAGCTCGACAAGGTCCGCGCGGCCGACCTGGCGCTCGAGCGCGCGATCCACGCCATCGTCGACGCGCCCTACGTGCTCTGGTCCATTCCCGAGCAGATCTTCCACGCCCACGCCTGCGCGCCGGCCTCGATCAGACGCGCGCCGGGAAGCCCGCTCGAGGATTTCATCCGCCGCACGCACTCGCTCTCGCTCCAGGAGGTGGGCCACGAGCTGGCCGTGTTCCCGCGCGGCACCACACCCTTCCAACTCGCGGTGCGCCGCAGCCGCAGCGAGCCCATGGAGCGCGACCCGTTCTGCGATCCGGTCGATGAGCTGCTGCGCCACCTCGGCATCAACCTGCGGAGCGGCTCGGTGCGCGGCCTGCTCAAGCTCGGCGCCGCCGAGGGCAGGACGCTCGCCGAGGTGAGCGCGCGGATCATCCCCTGGAAAACGGTCGTCCAGCGCGGCCGGGAGGAGACGCACGCCCTGCGGGCCGAGCTGCGCAAGCTCTGGAACACCGCCGTGCGCGCCCAGCGCACGCACCCGCTCGCGCCGGACGTCGCGCTCCTGTACCGGCGCGCATCGACGCTGAAGGAGACCGTGCGCGGAATCCTCCGCAAGCTGGAGCTCCTGAAGATCGACGCGCAGCAGCTTCCTTCCCGTCCGCTCATGCGCGTGGTCGAGATCGACGAGCTCGCGGACTTCATCCTGCAGCTCGACGACGACGCGGGCGGGAACGTGGGCACGCTCACCGAGCTCGATGACCTGCTCTCGGACCTGGAGCAGAACCTGCTGCTCCTGCAGGAGGAGATCCTCCGGGAAGTCGTCGTGTAATCGGGCGGAATGCCACGAAGCCGCCAAGGGCGAGCGGCTCGCACCGCGCGTTCGGGAGATACCGAAATCCCTTGGTGTCTTCGTGTCTTCGCGGCCCTTTCTTCCGTCTTCGCGGGTGAAACTTCTCCCCCCCGCGCGGGTATCCTCCATCGACTGCGGCGCGCACGAATGCGAGCCGCGCAGCGAAATCCAAAGTCCAGGAGGAACCATGCGAAAGCCCCTCGTCCTGCTGCTTCTGTGCGGACTCGCGCTCGGCGCCGCCGAGCCGCTGTATCAGCCCCTCGCGGCTCTCGTTCCCGACGGGGCCGTGATCGCCGTGCGCATCGGGGATGCCGCGGCTGCGTGGGACGGCCTGCGCGGAACTCCGCTCGCGAACGCCGTCTGGAAGGGCCCCATCAAGCGGCATCTCGAGGACACCGGCAAGCTCGCCGAGATCCGGGCCGGTCTGGCGAAGGCCGAGGCCGACCTGGGCATCTCGATCGGCGCAACGCTCAGGCAGCTCGCGGGCGATGATGCCATCCTCGCGGTCTATCCCGGCGATGCGCCCGACCGGCCCAAGGTCGGCCTGTTCCTGCGCGGCCTGCCGGACGTCGATGCGGGGAGCATCCTCGGCGGCCTCCTCACCCGCCTCGCCGCCGCGGGCGAGGTTCAGCCCCTCGACACGCTCCCGGTCCACGAGGCCGAGTTCAAGCGCTTCCGCAACAAGAAGGGCGAGGAGTTCGGCGTCCTCACCTACGGCAACCACACGCTCATCGCCAACGCGGGCGAGATCGCGTCGGGCGCCGGCGACCTCGCCGCGGGCATGCGCAGCGACTCGCTCCTCGGCAACGCGCGCATGCGCGAGGCGTGCGAGCCGCTCCTGTCGGACTCGCAGCTCATCGCCTTCCTCGATGTGCCGCGCATCCTCGAGGTCTCGCGCGCGCCGCTCGATCAGCAGTTCGCGCAGGCGCCGTTCATCGCCGCGGCGATCAAGGCCGTCAAGGGCATCGCCCTCGGCATCAACCTGCGCGGCGACGGGGTGGGCGGCCGCCTGCGCATCGCGGTCGACGAGGCTGCGCTCCCCGACTTCATCCGCGCATACCACGACCGGCCCGACCTGCCGAGCGCGTTCGCGAAGCACCTTCCGCGCGGCGGGATCCTCGCCGGCATGCTCGCCCACATCGATCTGGGCGCCCTCGTCAATGGCATCATGGACCGCATGCCGCCCGAGACCAAGGCCGGCATCGAGCAGCAGCTCGCGGGCGTGAACACGTTCTTCCTGGGCGGCCGCTCGCTGACGCAAGACCTCCTGCCCGCCCTCGGCCCGGACGTGGGGCTGATCGTCACGGATCTCGACCCGTCCGACCGCATGCCCGCCGATCTGACGCTGCTCCTCGGGATCAACAATCCGGCGGGCAGGGAGATCCTCGCATCCGTGGCGCGCAGCCTCTACGGCATGACGCAGTTCGCGCCCGACCCGCAGGATGCCGCCAAGCACAGCATCAAGGAGGAAGGCGATACGATCGTCCTTTCGAGCGCGCAGAAGGACTTCACGCCCTGTGCGATCGTGACGCCGGCGGCGCTGATCGTCGGCAACTCGCGCGCGGCGGCCATGCAGGTCAAGGACTGGCTGGCGAATCCGCCGGCCGACAACCTCGGCGCCGTGCTCCCGGCGTTCAAGACCGGATTCATGGGCGCCGACCTCTCGCGTCTCGGCGCATGGATGTCGCTGCACAAGGCCGTGATCGCCGCCGACCGCGTCAAGAAGGAGGGCATCGCGCAGGAGCGCGCGGAGGCCGACGTCGCCGTGCTCGGCGAATTCCTGGCGCAGTTCCGGGTGCTGGCGGTGATGGGCCGCGCCGTGCCGGGGGCGTTCGAGGCAGTCGGCGAGGTGCGGATGCGGTGAACGAGGCTGCGGGGCGGCCGGCCACCCCGGAGCAGGACACTGCTCATGCCCCGGACCACACAGACAGAAGCCGGCACGAAAGTCAGACAGAAGAAGAATGCCACGAAGACACCAAGGCACCAAGGACGAGCGGCATGCACTGCGCATTCGGCACGCACCGAAGACCCTTGGTGCCTTCGTGTCTTCGTGGCTATTCAGCCTACAGCCTCCATCATCGCATCGCCAATCCCGCCCTGAAGATCCGCATGAAGTCGCGGAACTTCCGGAAGTGCGTCACGTAGATCGCCGGATCGTAGCGCACCGCGATCGGCACGTCGACAATGGGGATGCCGCGCCGCGCGGCGGCGCCGAGCACCACGAACTCGTACTCGAACCGGCTCGGCGGGCAATCCAGCGCGAGGGTGTCGTCCACGCCGTAGGAGCGATACCCGCTCTGCGAGTCGCGCACGCGCGCGCCGCTCAGGAGCCGCAGGTACAGGTTGCTCAGGGCGAGGCCCGTGCGGTTCGCGCGCGGCGCGCCCGCCGCCTTCATGTCGCGGGCGCCCACGATGAGCGCCCGCGGCTCCCGCGCCGCGGCCTCGATGAACTTCGGCACGTCGGCCGGGTCGTGCTGGAGATCGCTGTCGATCGTGATGGCGCGCGCCCAGCCGCGGGCGGCCGCGGCCCGGAATCCCGCCTGCAGCGCGAAGCCCTTGCCGCGGTTCTCGGCGAAGTCGACGACCTCGATCCCGCGGAATTCCGCCAGCACCGCGCGCGTGTCGTCGGTCGCGCCGTCCACGACGACGATGATGGGAAGCCCGTGCGCCGCCGCCCCGCGCACGACATCGCCGAGCGTCCGGGCGTTATTGTACGTCGGAATGACGATGCACTGCTCGGCCACGCACACCCTCGACCATGAACACGCACGCGTTGCCGGCGAGCCCCATGAGCGCCCCGAACGTCCCGAGCAGATACCCCCACGGCGCGCCCCCGTCCCGGTAGACGGCCCATGCGAGCGCGGGCCCGAGCATCGCGTGCGGAATGTAGCCTATGATCGACACCGCCGCGAGCCGGCGGGCCGGCCTCACGAACAGCACCGCCCCCCCCACGAGGGCGATGAGAATGATCGGCGCGACGATGGCGGCCTGCTGAACCGGCGGCTGCACCCAGGTGTCGCCCGAGATGCGCAGCGCCGCTCCCAGGGCCGCCAGCGCGCCGCCGCCGGCGACATGGCAGGCGAATTGCCCCCACACGGCCGCGCGCCGGCGCTCGGACCACCAGGCGCCCGCCGCGGCGACGAGCGCCCAGACGTAGGGATAGGCGATCGCGATGGCCACGCCGGCCGAGAACACGAGCGCGACGCCGTCGTCCGTCGAGAAATCGCTCTCCACGGTCCAGGCCATGAACTGGCGGATCGGCGAGCGGTGGTCGCCCCACGGCACGAAGAAGGAAGCCGCGAGCGCGACCCCGCCGAGGGCGGCGACCGCGCGCAGCGCTCTGGTCATGCGCCTTTCCCTTTCGGGTAGTAGAAGATGCCCACGGCGTTTCCCACCTGCCGCTGCGAAGCGGCATCGGCGCTCCCTCCGTGCGTGACCATGCGGCCGGCCACGTACAGCGTCGCCGAGCCGCCGCCGTCGAGGTTCATCGCATCGTGCGCGCCCAGCAGGATCATGAGCTGCGCGAGGTCCGGCACCGTCACGCCGTCGCTCGCCTGCGTGCGGCCCTCGACGATGAGCAGGACGAGCATCGTCCGCTGCTGGTTGCAGCCGATCGCGGCGCGCGGGTGCCGCTGCTGGTCGAGGACCACGGCCTGCGACTGCGGGAAGGCCTCCTCCTTGGTCTCGACGCTCGGCTTTCCGGCGCGCACGATGCGCGGCCCGCCGCCGACCGCCTCGACCGCCGGGGGCGTGAGCTCGCCCTTGATCTCGATCTTGCTCTTGAGGCCGAGGCGCCTGAACGGATCGATGTTCCTGTTGTCGCACGTCAGGATCATGCCCCCGTCGGGAATCGGCGTCGCAATGCTCGCGCTCTTGACCTCCTCGACCGTGCACTTGACGGTCTTCCCGAGTTCGATCGCCCCGCCGCTCAGCGTGAACGCCATGCCGCCGGGAAGCGCGGGCGCCGCCGGCCCCCACGCCCGCGTGTACAGGAAGAGCCCGGCGTCGTCCGCCGCACGCGGCCGGTTCACCGCGGCGATCGTCTTCACCCCGCCGGCCGCGGCCGGGAACCGCGCCGCGATCTTGAGCGCGGGCGCGCCGATGAGCGGCTTTCCCTGCGCGTCGACCATGAAGGCCGACCTGCCCGCCGGCGAGAAGAGCAGCTCGCCGCCCTGGACGTGGATCCCCCAGGGGAGGGCGTTCCCGGCATCGCGCTCGAAGAAGTCGCCGTTGATCGCCACGAGCAGCGGGCGGCGCCGCGTGACGAGCGCATCGGCCATCTGCGCCACCGTCTGCCGGCCATCGGACTTGATCGCCTCGACGCCGATCGTCGCGCCGCTCCGGCGCTTGCGCAGGTCGACCTTGACGACGTGGAAGACGAGCGGCGGGTTGTCCTCCTCCACGCGCGCGTAGGCGACCCCCGGAGCGATCAACTCGTACACGGGCGCCCTGAGCGTCACCGCGCCGAACGCGGCCGGCGCAAGCACGAGCACCGCGAGCGCCGCGCGTCGCATGGCGCCTGTCCGCATCATTGCCTCAGCCCCTATCGGCACGAAAGATCGTCGGGCGTGGGATCGGGTCCGGCGCGCGGGAACGGCTGTGCCGGCGGCGTTCCGTCCCCGAACAGGTACGCGAGCACGAAGACCGGGTCCGCGATGTCGGCAACGCCGTCGTCGTTCGCATCGACCGCGTCGACGCACCCGACCTGCGACAGGCCGAAGAGATAGTACAGGCTCTTGATCGGGTCCGAGAGGTTGACGCGGCCGTCGCCGTTCGCATCGCCGCGGATGAACAGGGACGCCGTGAAGTAGCCCGCGGCCACGAACGTCAGCTTGGGAAAGCCCGCCGCGGGTTTGAAATCGAGCACCTTCGCGAAGTGCCGGCCGGCGGTGTTCCCGAGCAG
>JBFZCA010000162.1:0-6407 GCA_041308205.1 Planctomycetota bacterium
GCGGCGCGCGAGGATCGAAGCGTTCTCGTGCGCCGCGTTTTCGTTGTTCGCTCTTGTGAGGCGCGCGGCGCGCCGGTTACGATGCACGCGTCGCATACAATGCCGCTCTCGCAGGAGGAACGCATGAGCACGACCAGCCGACGCCGTTTCCTTGCCGCCGCCGCCGCCGGGGCGGCCTTCTCCGCCGTGCCGCGCCGCGTCATCGCCGGCGCGAAGTTCGTCGCGCCGAGCGACCGCGTGAACGTTGCCTTCGTCGGCGCGGGCACGCAGGGCATTCGCCAGCTCATCGACGCGCTGCCGCGCGGCGACATGCGCGTTGCCGCCATGTGCGACCCCAACCGCAGGTCCGACGACTACGTCGAGTGGGGCAGGCACGAGATCCGGGACAAGGTCAGGCGCTTCCTCGGCGACCAGTCCTGGGGCGCGGATGCCAAGGGCTGCCGCTGCGGCCGCGAGATCGGCACGGAGCTCGTCGACCGCCACTACGCCGAGTCGGGGCTCGACTGGAAATGCGCCGCGTACGCCGACTTCAGGGAGATGCTCGCCGAGGAGAAGGGGCTCGACGCCGTCTACAACATGACGCCCGACCACCTGCACGGCTCGGTCGTCGTCGCCGCCATGCGCCTCGGCAAGCACGCGATCACGCACAAGCCGGTCGCGAATGTCTTCTCCGAGTCGCACCTGGCGATGACGACGGCGAAGGAGACAGGCCTCGCGACGCACCTTTTCTGCGCCGCCGACAAGCACACGACGCCGCTCATGTGCGAGTGGATCCGGGCCGGCGCCATCGGCGCCGTGCGCGAGGTCCACAACTGGACGACGCGGCCGTTCTGGCCGCAGGGCATGACCGAGCTGCCGCGCGAGCGGCCGCAGGTGCCGGACGGCCTGGACTGGGATCTCTGGCTCGGCCCCGTGCCGCCGCGGCCGTACCACCCGGCCTACACGCACGCCGTGTTCAGGGGCTGGCTCGAATTCGGCAGCGGCGCCCTCGGCGACATGGGCCACTACAGCTTCTCGCAGATCTTCAAGATCCTGAATCTCGGCGCGCCGACCGCGGTCGAGGCGGGCCGCGACCAGTTCTGGAAGATCGAGGACTGCCTGTGGATCAAGCAGGAGAACACCGTGTCGTTCCCGCGCGCGTCGATGATCCGCTGGGAGTTCCCGGCGCGCGGGAACATGCCGCCCGTCTCGCTCTACTGGTACGACGGCGGCATGAAGCCGCCGCTCCCCGCGGAGCTCCAGGATGACGGCGAGGACCTCCCCGAGGAGGGCATGATGTTCGTGGGCGACGAGGGCAAGCTGCTCGCCGACTTCACGGGCGACAACCCCCGGTTGATCCCGGCGAAGAGAATGCGCGCCTTCGCCAAGCCGCCCGAGAGCCTGCCGCGGCCGCTTCCCGAGCTCGATCAGTGGATCAAGGCCTGCCGCGGCGGCCCGGCCGCCGAGGCGAGCTTCGAGCGCGCGTGGCCGTGGAGCCAGACGATTCTGCTCGGCAACATCGCGCTCCGCGTCGGGAAGAAGCTCGCGTGGGATGCGGCGGCGCGCCGGTTCACGAACTCGGATGCCGCCAACAGCCTGCTGACGCGCGCGTACCGCCCGGGCTGGGAGATGCAGGCGGTCCGATAACGGTCGCGCGCGGGCGGGCGCCCCCGGCCTTCACGGCCGGCGCACGAACGCCGATATGCAGCATGACGCGCCGCGCGCGATGCGGGTGTGGTGCACGCCCGCCGCCGCGGCCGCACTGAGCAAGGAGACGCGCCGTGAGCGCACCATGGATCACCTACCGTCCCCAGTTGAAGGTGCTCGATGCCACGATCCGCGACGGCGGGCTCATCAACCGCCACTCGTTCGATGATGCCCTCGTGCGCGCCGTGTACGAGACGAACGTGGCGGCGGGCATCGACTACATGGAGATCGGCTACAAGGCCGCCAAGCGCATCTTCGCGCGCGACGCGTACGGCGACTGGAAGTTCTGCGACGAGGACGCCGTGCGCCGGATCGTCGGCGAGAACCGGACCGGCCTTCGCCTCACGGCAATGGCCGACGCCGAGAAGACCGACTACCGCGCCGACATCCTCCCGAAGGACAAGAGCGTCCTCGATGTGATCCGCGTGGCGACGTACATCCATCAGCTCCCCACCGCGGTCGACATGATCAAGGACGCGCACGACAAGGGCTACGAGACGACCTGCAACATCATGGCCATCAGCGGGGCCCAGGAGATCGAGATCGACCAGGCGCTCGAAGTGCTCGCCCAGACGCCGGTCGACACGATCGTGGTCGTGGACAGCTACGGCGCCCTGTACGGCGAGCAGATCGAGATCCTGGTGCGGAAGTACATGCGCGCCGTCGAGGGCTCGGGCAAGGAGGTGGGCATCCATGCCCACAACAACCAGCAGCTCGGCTTCGCCAACACCATCGAGGCCATCATCCACGGCGCCAACCGCGTCGATGCCACCTACGGCGGCATCGGCCGCGGCGCGGGGAACTGCCCCATGGAGCTTCTGATCGGATTCCTGCGCAACCCCAAGTTCAAGATCCGCCCGATCTGGCAGCTCCTCCAGGATCATTTCGTCGACCTGCAGAAACGCCTGGAGTGGGGCCCGCACGCACAGTACGTGATCACGGGCCAGCACAACGAGCATCCGCGCAGCGCGATCGATGCGCGGGCCGGCGATGCGCGCGACAAGTACGTGGAGTTCTACGACAAGATCGTGGTCGACTTCTGAGCGGCGCCCGCGCGCCGCGCGCGCTACGCCGTCACGAGCACGGCCTCGGCTTCCATGCAGAATCGCGCATAGAGCTCATCGAGAAACCGCTGGCAGAAGGGGTGGTAGCTCTCGCCGAGCGATGACAGGCTCTCCCTGAGCGACTTCACGTGCGCCTCGAAGCTCGCCACGACGCGCGCCTTGCGCTCGGCCAGATCGGCGCGGCCGCGGTCGAGCGCCTTGGAGAGATCGGCGCGCGAGACCTCGATCTTCGTCCCGAGCTCCTTGAGCCGCTCCTTGTAGCTCGCGTAGAGGGCATCGACGCGCCCGATCCACTCGTTGAGCCGTTCGAGTCCGCGCTGGTGCGGCAGCGTCTCCTTGGCGACGCGCCGGACGAGCCGCCGGCCGAGGAACCTGATCACGCAGTTCTCGATGCGCTGCGGAGCGCGCGCGAAGAGCCGCTTCACGCCCTCCCATGGGCTGTAGAACTCGCGGAACGCGCGCATGATACCGCTCTGGAGCTCCATCGCCGTCATGCGCGCGGGCTTGACGACGACGTGCTGCGCATCGTAGAGGTGCCACGCGCGCGTGAGAATGCAGCCCTTCTCCTCGAGCTTGCGCGTGAGGGGCGGCCCCGGGATCGGCGTGATGGCGAAGAACTGCGCGGTGTCGAGCTTCATGCGCTTGGCAAAGGCGATCGTCTGATCGATGGTCTCGACCGTGTCCGCCTCCGAACCGAGGACGAACATGCCGTGAATCGAGATCCCCTTGGCGTGAAAACGCCGCACGGCCTCCATGTTCTTCTCGAGCGACGATGACTTGTGCCACAGCTTGAGCGTCTCGTTGTTGACGGATTCGAAGCCCACCATGATCGTGCTGAAGTCGGTCTTCACCATGAGGTCGAGCAGCTCGTCGTCGAACGCCGCCTCGACGCGCGATTGGCAGCTCCACGCCGGCAGCCTGAGCCCCTCGGAGAGGCAGCGATCGAGGAGCGACTTGGTGTGCGTGCGGTTGGCGGTGAAGTTGTCATCGGCGAAGAAGATCGGCGCGCGCGACTGCGCGAGGTGGTGCCGCAGAAGCTCCATGGTCCGATCTTCCGACAGGCAGCGGTACCCGCGGCCGAAGCTCTGGATGACCGAGCAGTACTCGCAGCCGTAGGGGCAGCCGCGCGACGTGCACACGGTCTGGTGCGTGATGCGCTTCACCACATACGGCGGGAACACCGGAAACGGCAGGGCATCGAGCTCCGCGTTCGTCAGGAACGGCCGAGGCGGCGTCACGACCGTCTCTTCGCCATCCTTGTAGGCAATGCCCTTGACGTCGGAAAGCCGCGGGCGCTCCGGCGACTCGGCCAGGCGATCGAGCAGCTCCACGAGCGTATGGTCGCCCTCGCGCATGGCGACGATGTCGCCGAACTCGAGGGCCTCCTCGGGCAGCGCGGACGTGTGCGGCCCGCCGAACACGATCTTCGCGCGCGGATTCGCGGCGCGAATCAGCCGCGCGGCCTCGTACGAGGGCGGCGCCGTGCGCGTGATGACCGAGATGCCGACCACATCGGATGCGCGCAGGCGCTGCCAGTCCTCGGCGGCGAGGCGCCCGCCCTTCCTCAGGGCCGGCGTCAGCGCCACGGCGTCGCGGTAGCCCGCGTGCTTCGCGATGGCCGCGAGCAGATCCGCCGAGCGCGCCGGCAGCCTGAACAGCGAGTACACATCGCGCGACTGGGGTCCGTGAAGCCTTCCATCGACGGTTGCGGGAAGCTCGAGGAAGGTCACGACGAGCGAACGTGCGGAGGGTTTCATTTTTCTCCCTTCACCACGACGGTGAAGGACCCAGTGTACCCCCGGAAGGGGGCGGGCGCAAGCACGCGGTCCCGGCCGGTGGACAATCCCGCCCGGCCGTGGCACACTGAACGCCGCAAGGAGCTTCCATGCGCGATGTCCCGGTTCTTCACGCGCCGGCCGCCGGCGGGCGCCCCGCGCTCAGCGCAAGCGCCACGGTCCTCCTCGCGCTCTGGTGCGCGCTGCCGTGGTGCGGCCTGCTCGTCTGGCAGGCGCTCGAGCACGATCTTGCCGGGCATGCCCACAAAGAAAGCCTCGAGCGCGAGGGCCGGGCCTATCTCAACATGCTCGACGCCGCACTGCGCTCGATGGGTCCCCGCCGGCGCGAGGTCCCGGAGTTCCTGAGCGGCGCGCTCGACGAGGTACTCCAGATACCACAGGTGCGGGGCGCGCTCATCCTCGGCATGGACGGCACGCGCATCGCATCCGCCGGCGCGGCCGATTCTCAGCCCCTCCCCGAGCGCATCGCGCCCGTGCGCTGGACGGACGCCGATCTGATCCTGGTCCGGCGGATCGACATCGGCGGGATGCGGCTCGGCGGCCGTCTCGGGGCGGGACGCCCCGCCGGCGCGCCCGTTCCCCCGTTCGGGCCCGGACCCGCCGGGCGCGGGCGCGCCGCGGCCGACGAGATCCTCGAGAGCAAGCCGGCCGACCTTCTCCTCTTCCTCGACCGCGCGGAGACCGACCGGAGAATTCGCGGCGATCTCCTGCTCCGGGCGGGCATCGCGGCCGCCGCGGGTGCGGCCTTCGCGGGCCTCTTTCTCCTCCTGCAAAGCGGCCGGAGGACGCGGCTCCTGCGCGGCGAGCTGGCGGTCGCCGAGACGCGCGCCGAGCAGCACCGGGAATGGGCGCTCCTCGGCGCCGGCCTGGCGCACGAGACCAAGAACCCCATCTCGGTCGTGCGGGGGCTGGCGCAGCAGCTCGCCGACGACCCCGCCGCGCCGGACCGCCACCGCGATGCCGCGCACCGCATGGTCGAGGAGATCGACCGCGTCGTCGCGCGCGTCGATGAGTTCCTGCTGTTCTCCCGCCCCATCGAGCCCGCGCTCGCGCCCGTGCCGCTGCGCGCGCTCTTCGCCGACATGGCCGCGCTCATCGAGGCGGACCTCGCGCCTCGCGAGGGCGCCGTCGCAATCGAGGCCGAGCCGCTCGCGATCATGGCCGACGTCGGCATGCTCAGGCAGATCCTGCTCAACCTCCTCGTCAACGCCGCACAGGCGATCGGCGCGCGCGGCCGCATATGCCTGCGCGCCGCGCCGGCGGGCGATGGAACCGTCGCGATCGAGGTGGCCGACGACGGCAAGGGCATTCCGGCCGAGGAGCTCGGCAAGGTGTTTCAGCCGTACTACTCGCTCAGGCCGGGCGGGACGGGGCTGGGGCTGGCCATCGTGCGCCGCCTGGTCGAGGCCCATGCCTGGCAGATCGCCATCGAGAGCGCGATCGGCGCGGGCACGACCGTTCGCATCGCGGGCATCCGAGGAGCCGCCGCCGCATGAGCGCCACAATCTTCGTCGTCGACGACGATGCGCGCCAGCGCGAGATCATCGTGGAGTTCCTGAAGGGCCGCGGCTTCCGCGTGCGCGGCGCGGGCGATGCGGAGCGCGCGCTCGCGCTCCTCGACGAGGAAACGCCGGCGCTCGTCCTCATGGACGTGCGCATGCCCGGCATGGGCGGCATCGAGGGCCTCGTGCGCATGCGCGAGCGCGTTCCCGCGCTGTCCGTGATCCTGCTGACCGCCTACGCCGAGGTGCGCGATGCGGTCGACGCCATGAGAAAAGGCGCCGCCGACTACCTGGAGAAGCCCGTCGACCTCCACGAGCTCATGGCCGTGATCGACGACCTCGCGGGCCGGCGCGCCGCG
>JBFZCA010000163.1:0-5215 GCA_041308205.1 Planctomycetota bacterium
AGCCCGTCCGGACGACGAGCTCCGTCGCCGGGCGCCATCGATGGCCGGCGGCGTCGACGTAGTCCTTGCGCTTCGTGTAGCCGAAGATCATGCGCTGGGCGCCGCGCGGCCCTCCGCCCGCACCCCAGTCGGAGCGCCCCTCAGCGGCCGACCACTGAACGCCGCCGATGTACGCCGACCGTCCCTTCGAGAGCGGATTCCCCTTGCCGGCGACCGCGAGAACGAGCTCGTGGCGGCCGGGCCGCAGGCCGCTTCGCGAGAACACGACCTGCGCGTCGCGCGCCGCCGGATTCCAGAAATCGACGGGCGCGAGGTCCTTGACGCCGTCGATCGACGCATCGGCAAGGCCGCCCTCGGGATCGACGCGTCCGATGATGCGCACCTGCGTGCCCTCGAACGCGAACGAGGCCGTGCAACCCGCGTCCGCGGCCGCGCGCACGCCGAGGCCGTCGAGCGTCCGCCACGCCCCCTCGAACTTCAGCGCCTCGAACGACGCCTCCTCCTGCGGATCGTCGCCCTCGACGACGATTGCGCGGGCATTGTCGTGGCGGATCGTGAGCAGGCAGTCGCCCTCGCCGATCCCATCCGCGACGAAGCCGTTCGCGGCCGTGTCGCTTCGCGCCGCAAGCGGTGCGCCGTCCGCCGTCACGCTTCGCGGCACGAACGCCAGGCGGAGGACGTCGAGGGTGCCGCGCGGCGCGTCGTGCGTCGTGTACGCGATCTTCCCGCGGGCGTAGCGCACCGAGCTCACGACCGACGTGCTGCGCACGATGTGGTTCTCGCGGCAGGGGCCGAGCGCCTCCGGCGCCCACGCGAGCGCCTCCATGATCTGGCACAGGGGCCAGGGATGCGCGAGGTTCGACCACTCGCCCGTGGCGACGGCCTCGCCGAGGAGCCCGTCCTTGACGACGCCTGTCTCCTCGCTGTCGTAGGTCGCCATCAGGATCATGCGCCGGCCGATCTCCGCCGCCAGCGGATCGTTCGCGAGGGCCCCGAGCCTCAGGAACGTCGGCGCCGCCGTGTACTGGTTGTAGGAAAGGCTCGTCCCGCAGCACGTCGATGACTCGGGAAACGCCCAGGCGCCGCTGTACATGTCGCCGCGCGAGTTCGGATCGACGCCGTTCCGGCAGAAGATCAGCGAGAGCATGTTCCGGCAGTCGCGCTCCCAGCCCGGGAAGGCGTCCCGCCGCGCCAGGAAATAGTCGCCGCACATCGACACGATGCCGCACATGACCGGGTTGTCCCAGTCCCAGTAGTTGCGCCCCCAGATGTCGTTCCGCGTCCACTGGGGAAGCATCTCGCGGGCGAGGTGGACACGGCCCGCGTCGCGCGCGCGCGTGATCCGCCCGCCGTCGCCCCCGTAGCCCGCATCGATCAGCTCGTCGAGGAACTCGACGATGAGCGCCGTGCTCCCCGTGAGAAGGTCCGACCAGCCCACGACCGACGGATCGACGTACCTGTCCCACGGCGGGTACTCGGTATCGAACCTGCAGCGCTCGGCGAAGACATCGCCCCAGCGCCGCGCCGCATCGAGGTAGCGCACGTCGCCCGTGAGCTTGTGCGCGCGCAGCACCTCGCGGCCGAGGAGCGCGCACAGGTCGAGCTGGTTGCGGCAGTTCGGGTCGCAGGTGCCGTAGGCCTTGCCGTTCGTCGGCGTGCTCACGGGAAAGCGCGGCCAGGGGTGGCCCTCGCCGGTCTGGGCGTGCTCCAGAACGTAATCGACGGCGAGCGGAATGTAGACGAACGCGATCGGGTCGCCGCTGTAGGCGTAGTACGCCGTCAGACCCTTGACGATGCTCCACGCGCGCTGGCCGAGATCCCCGCACATCCAGTCGTTGGTGGGAGGGATCGAGATCGTGCCGTCGGCGGCGATGCGCCAGTGCGAGTTGTAGATGAAATCGGGCGCGGCCATCACGGCCTTGTCCGTGCCGACCCACGGATAGCGCTTGTAGACCTGGACGGCGATGCGCGCGCGCGCATCGAGCTGTCCGTTCAGGCCCTCGTGCCAGGGGGCGATGACGCCGAACGCATCCTCGCGCACGGCGTGCGCGTAGTACGCGCCGAGCGCGGGAAAGTCCTGCGCCGCGGCGGCGGCGAAGCCGGCGGCAAGAACGACCGCTGCGACCATTCTCGAGATCCTCCTACCGCGCCACACTTTCCTTCCACAAGGCATGCACGCGCTGCTTCCGCGGGTCCTGCAAGCCCGTGTAGGCCTCGATCGCCTTATCGAGCCCCTCGCACAGCTTCAACGTCGTCTGGAGATAGGAGAGGTTCGCGGCGTGCTGGGACCGCGCCGGCAGGACCGACAGGGCGCCCCCGGCCTGCAGCGCCGCGCGCTCGCACGCGACGGCCAGGCATTCGATCGCGAGGCGCGCGTGGGCCGCCTCGTAGCAGCCGCCGAGGCCCGCGGCCTCGCACCGCGCGTGGAAAGCGCGCAGGCGCGCGACTTTCGCGGCCACGCCGCCCCACGCCTCGAAGATGTCCTTCGCGCGCGCCATCACCTCCTTGCCATCGACGTACAGGGCGAGCCTTCCCGACGGCGCCACCGTGGCCGCCGCGTGCACCCACGCGCCCGGCGCCAGCGCTCCGTCGCGCTGCAACGAGTCGGCCTCGACGATCACGCGCAGCGAGTTCCCGGGGTGCGTGTCGAGGAGATAGCCGTTCGAGGTGCCGACGATGGTCTTATCGATGATGCGGCCGCCGCCCGGCGGCATCTCGCCGGGCCGTATCCACGCGCAGAGCGTGCACGCCTCGGTGAGGTCGAGCTTCGCGTCGTGCGCGACCTCCAGATACCCTCGGCCGTCCAGACGCACGGCCTTGCCGCCCGGCGAGTCCGCCATTTCGATGTCGCCCACGATCCTGGCCGGGAGCCCGCTCCCCGCGTCGTTCGGAAAGCGATCGCCGTCCCTGCGCTCGAACGTGTAGTCGGCCAGGAGCGCGGCATCGCCGCGGAAGTCCCTGCCCGCGACCATGGCGCCGATCTCCTCGGCGCTCAGCGCACGCCCGAACACGCACGCCCGGTCGATGTCGCCGATGAAACGGCTGCCCGCGTGGCTGTCGGCGCCGATGCGGAGCGGGATCTCGTTCGTCGTGATCGTGCGGAACCACGCGCGCAGGGCGGCGGCGTCGGCCGCGCCGGGCGCGGCGGGAAGCGGCCGCGAGGCGGGAACCGGCCCGAGGGCCCGCGGGGCCGCGCCTCCGAGCAGTATCTGCACGGCGGCCGTGTCCGGCGTCTTCTCGTACGGCAGATGCACCGATGCCGCATCGAAATCCGTCCACTCCCGCCCGTTCACGCGCACGCCCGTCACCGGCCCCGCGCCCGCGGTCGCGAGGAAGAGCCGCTTCGTCCCGAACCTGACCGGGAAGCGCTGCTCGAGCGCCTCGATTCCCGGCGGAATGTGCGGAACGAGCGTCAGGCCGTCCGCGCGGTACAGGTACTCGAAGAGCCCGCGCACGAACGCCGCCGGCGGCCCGAAGCTGTCGTAGCAGAGGTTCACGGCCTCGCCGGGCTGGTAGACCTGGCTCCCGAACGCGACGAGCGGGTTGTCCATGCGGAAGCGCCGCGCGAAGCCGAGCATGTGCTCCATCGAGGCGCGCGCATCGCCGAACGCGCCCAGGCGGTAGTACGCCATGACCATGCGCGCCTCGCACGTCGACCAGTGCCCGCCGTTGACCCACGTGCCGAAGGCCCACAGCCCCGCGGGCGCCGTGTACATGTCGTCGAGCGACGGGTAGTTCGGGATGATCACGCGGTGAGGGCGAAGGCCGGGAATGCTCGCGATCTTCGCGAGGATCCGGCGGGACTGCGCGTCGTCCGCGACGCGGAAGCACACCGCGTCATGGTTCGGCGACGTCTCGATGTAGCCGTGGACGGGCGCCCCGAAGAGGCCGTGCACCGTGCCGTCGGGATCGATGGACCTGACGAAGTACCCCTCGGGCGCCGTGAGGCGCGGAAGGCCCCGGCGCGCGGCCTCGCGCCGCTTTTCGTACGCGGCAACCTCCGCCGTCCTGCCGGCGAGCTTCTCGAGCTCGATCAACCTGTCGAGCGCCGCGATGTACGTGATGGAAAGCCCCGCGAGATACGCCATGCCGTACGTGCCGTCGGGCTTCTTCCACCCCGCATAGCCCGGCGCGAGGAGGTTGCCCGCCGGCCCCGCCAGGAAGAGATCGTTCGCCGGGTCGCGCCGCGTCTCCAGGAAGTTCGCGCAGCGCTCGAGGAGGGGCAGGTAGCGCGCGACGGCCGCCTCGTCGCGCGAGATGAGGAGCAACTCGGCCTGCATGACCACGCCCGCCGCCGTGAACTCGACGCCCCAGTCGTGAATGTCGACCCGGCCGTCGCCCTGCTTGTGGATCGCCTCGGTGTCGCTGGCCGCATCGCAGAGCTGGCCGTCCGGCACGATGCCGTGGTCGAAGCCGTGCCACGTCCAGCGCGTGCGGCCGTCGCCCATCCGGTTGAACCAGAGATCCTGGGCGTTCTGGAGGAACGTGATCAGGGGCTCGGTGTAGAAGGGCAGCGCGCAGTACGTCGGCCCGTAGCTGTTCTGGATCCACCATGCGCCCCACGTCGGCCCCTCGACAAAGCCGTTCCAGACGGGCGTGTACAGCATGGGCAGGTTCTGAAACTCGGGGTCGGGCGCGAAGAGCCGCCGCGCCGTGTCGAGAAGCGCGACATACGCCGTGTCGCCCTCGCCCGAGTAGTACGCCCCCTCGAACCGCGCGGGCGCGCCGTCCGCCCGCGCCGCGGACAGCGCCAGCGCAAGAACGAATATCCGGGGACAGTCACCGATTGTTACAGTCATCGATTCCTCCTCCGGAATCTACCTCCCCGGCATCAATAGGTCGGGAAGGAAAGTCGCGATCTCCGGGAACACGAAGAGGAGCACGGCCATGACGACGAGCGCGATGGTGAAGGGCATGACGCCGCGATAGATCGTGCCGAGCGACGCCTTCGTGATGCTCCGGACCACGAAGACATTGATCGCCACGGGCGGGATGACAACGCCGATCATCACGGTGACGCCGATCACGGCGCCGAACCAGTACGGATCGAACCCCATGCTCTCGACCGCGGGGAAGAAGATCGGCGTGGCGAGCACCATGAAGGCGAGGTCGTCGACGAAGGATCCGCCGATCAGGTAGATCAGGCAGATGAGCGCCATGATGGCCCATGGCGGCAGCGGCAACGACGTGACCCAGTCGGCGGCGATCATCGGTA
>JBFZCA010000164.1:0-25905 GCA_041308205.1 Planctomycetota bacterium
CCGCGCCGAGGCGCCGCGCTTCTCGCCCGCGGCCTTCGATGCGGGCGAGGACTGCCGCTGGGACCTGCCGGCGGCGGACGCGCTCGCAATGAACGACCACTTCATCGCGCGGCCGCGCGGCGACCGCGAGGCGTGGCTCTCGGCGCTGCGCGCGTATCGTACGGCCGTGCGCGACGGCTCGGCCGAGCCCGTGCTCGCGCTCGACTTCCGCGGCGTGCGCGCGTGGGTGCGCATGGGCCTCGCGCCGGCGCGCGCCCTTGCGCTCGTTCCGGGCGAGCGGCTCGGCGTCTCCGTCGAAGCATCCGGCCTCGAGGGCAATCGCGAGCTGTGCGTCGCCTTCGATATCCATGACGTCGAGAGTGGCGCCAAGACGGGGTGGAGCGAGGTGCGCGCGACGCTCGCCGTGCCGGCGGGCGCCGGATGGCGCCGCGCGGAAGCGACGCTGGAAGTGCCGGCCTTCGACCGCGCCGCGCAGTGGTTGCGCCCGATCTTCGGCATGGACGCGACCTGGAATGCGACGCCCGGGAAGATGCGAATCCGGGACATTCGCATCGAGGTCGGCGACCCGGACCGCATGCGCCGCGCGGCGGAGGCGGGCGCGGCCGAGACCTCGGGCCTCGACCGGCGCATCTACGCGCGGCCCGACCTCGCATGGGCCGCGCGGGCCTTCACGTGCCACTTCACCTTCATGTACGACCGCTCGTTCTACGATCCCGAGAAGGGGTATCTCCTCGATGCGTTTCTCGCGGACGGCGAGCGTGAGTTCGGGGGCTACGACATCATCGTCCTCTGGCAGGGCTACCCGCGCCTCGGGGTCGACCCGCGCAACCAGTTCGACATGTACAGGGACATGCCGGGCGGCCTTGCGGGCCTGCGCGATGTCGTGCGCCGGGCCCGTGCGCGCGGCGTCAGGGTCTTCATCGACTACAACCCCTGGGATCAGGGAACGCGGCGCGAGAACGTGTCGGACGAGGAGGCGCTGGCCGAGCTCGTCGGGGCGCTCGAGGTCGACGGCATCTTCCTAGATACTATGAGCGCGACCTCGCCGAGCCTCAGGGAGAGGCTCGACCGGGTGCGGCCGGGCGTGGCGCTCGCGCCCGAGGGGCACCCGGAGATCGGCCAGATCGCGATGCTGTCGCTCTCGTGGGCCCAGTGGCTCGGCGACCCCGACCCGCCGGGGCTCCTCCACCTCAAGTGGATCGAGCCGCGGCACATGCAGCACCAGATAAAGCGCTGGGACCGCGGGCATCGCGGCGAGATCGAGGCCGCGTTCCTGAACGGGAGCGGCATGCTCGTCTGGGAGAACATCTTCGGGACGTGGAACCCGTGGCAGGAGGAAGACCGGCGGCTGTGGCGCCGCGCGGCGGCAGTTCTGAAGCGCTTCGGCGCGCATTTCACGAGCGACCGCTGGGATCCCTTCTATCCGACGGAGAGCGCGGCGCTCTTCGCCCACAGGTGGCCGGGGGACGGCGTGACGCTTTTCACGCTTCTCAATCACGGGCGTGCGCTCGCCGCGGCGCCGCTTGTCGCGGTCGAGCTTCCCGCCGGGGCGAAAGCGTTCGATCTCTGGAACGGCGCGCGCCTCGAGGTCGAGGACGGCAAGGTCGTCGGGTCGATCGAGCGGCTGGGCTGCATAGGCATCGCCGCCGAGGAACACGTGACGGACGATTTCTTGCGGTTCCTCGATGCGCAGCGGAGCTCGTCCGGTTCTTCGACGGGGGACGACCGCCGCATCGCGGCGGCGCCGGTCATCGAGCCCGCGGCCGTTGCGCCGGTCCGGCGCGACGCGTGTCCCCCGGGAATGGCGCTCGTTCCCGGCGCGACGATCACCATGCGTCTCGCTCACCAGCGCCGCGAGTGCGGCTGTTACCCCGACCCCGGCGTCCCCGCCGAGAAGCGGCCCGAGTTCCTGTGGGGAAGCCCCCACGACGGCACGATCGAGCATCGCGCCGGGCCGTTCGCGCTCCAGGCGTTCTACATCGACGAGGCCGAGGTCTCCAATTCCGAGTTCAAGCGCTTCCTGGATGCGACCGGGTACCGCCCGAAGCACCCCGAGAACTTCCTCGCCCACTGGCCGGGCGGGCGTATGCCCGAGGAACTGGCCGACCGCCCCGTCGTCTACGTCGACCTCGACGACGCGCGCGCCTATGCCGCGTGGGCGGGAAAGCGGCTTCCGACCGAGCCGGAGTGGCATCTGGCGGCGCAGGGTGTGGACGGCCGCACGTGGCCGTGGGGCGATGAGTTCGACCCGGCGCGCTGCAACTCGGGCGGCGCGGGGACGATGCCCGTGCGATCGCTGCCTGAAGGGCGCAGCCCCTGCGGCTGCTACCACATGTCGGGGAACGTCTGGGAATGGACCGAGAGCGTGCGCGACGATGGGCATACCCGCTTTGCGATCATCCGCGGCGGCGGCTGGTTCGATGCGAAGGGCAGCATCTGGTACGTCCGCGGCGGACCCCAGCCTGCCACGCACCACGCCAAGTTCCTGCTGATGTGGCCGGGCCTCGACCGCTGCGCGACCATCGGGTTCAGGTGCGCGGCCGACAGGAGGGGGTGAATCGCACCGCCCCGACGGCCCGCCGCGCCGGCCTGAAACCTGCCGCGCCGGCCCGAAGCCTGCCGCGCCGGATTGGAGTCCGGCGCGGTAAGCTCCACCGGCCTGAAAACGCCTTTTCCAGCCGTAAAAAGCCTCTCTTTCATGAAATTTTTATATTCTGCGCAATATCTGTAGCGCCCTGGCGTCACGCAAGTTATCGTAAATGTGGAGCGGCCGTGCCGGCGGGGCCGTGCGTGCGGCGCCGGTGTCGCGGCTGCTCGGCAGGCAGGTAAGGAGAAATCAGACTGTGCGGAAGCCCGGGGGCTTCGCAGGATCTCCGGATGCTCTTCCGCGCGGTTTCTCCGAAGTCGCAAGGTTTCAGAGCGGAGGTGCAGAGTGAAAATCGCGGCGATCGTGCTCTTGGCGCTTGGGCTGTGCGTGCTTCCAGGGCATGTCTTCTCCGGCGGGGCGGCGAGCGAGACGGGGGAAGTGGCGTATCTCGATCTTCCCGACGGCTTCGGCGTCACCGAGGAAGATGAAGTCGAGCCCGAGATCATCGAGTTCTACGCGGATGAGTTCGAAGGCGACGCGTTCTTCTTCTGCCTCGACCGCTCCAGTTCCATGAGCGGGACGACCGCGGGCGGAGAGGTCAAGTACGCGGTCATGAAGCGCGAGGTGATCCGCGCGCTCCAGGGCCTGACCTCGCGCTCGGTGTGCTCGATCGTCTTTTACAACGTTGACATGGAGCCGCTGACGTACGGCGATCCGCCCATCAAGATGGAGCCGGCGGCCAAGGCGCAGATGATCAGCCGCGTGTCCGGAACGCCGATCAGCAGCGGCTCGTGCATGTTCCGCGGGGCCGAGAAGCTGCTCGGGATCGCGGTCAAGACGCAGAACGAGCACCGCACGATGATCATCGTGGCGGACGGCCGCACGCACTGCAGCAACGGCGAGAACGATCCCGACAAGGTGTTCCAGCGGATCATCGCCAAGAACGTGACCCGCATGCCGATCAACACGGTCTACACCGGCCTGCAGAGCGGCGAGGACTGGACGATCGGCAAGCCGCTGCTCGAGCGGCTCTCGCGCGCGACGAACGGCAGGTTCAAGATCGCCAGGTAGCCGGCGGCCCCGATTCCTCGAGAGGCGAACCCGCATCCGGGCGGTATCCGGATGCGGGTTTCTTGTTTGTTCGAGAGCCGCCCGGGTGCGGGTCTCTCGTTTGTTCGGGCGCCCGGCGAGGCGGCGTCGTCGCCGCGGGCGCGTCCGCCGCGTGCGTCACCCCCTTTCGTCGCCTCCCATCGCGGCCGGAGAGCCGCGTCCGCGATTTCGTGCCACGACGCGCACCGATGCGCGTCATGTACGATGTCCAGCGTGTGTGAAGGAAACCGATGCGGCCCCGCGACGCGCCGGGCCGCGCCGCGCGGCGTGCGCGGAACTTCAAGAAGGGAGGCGGACCATGAAGACCGTTGCGGTAGTGCTCCTCGCGCTGGGTCTCTGCGTGCTGCCAGGGCACCTCTTCTCGGGCGCGGCGTCCGACGTGACGGACGAGGCGTTCCTGGATCTTCCCGAGGGCTTCGGTACGACCGGGGACGGCGGCGACGGCATCGAAATCATCGACTTCTGGGCGGACGAGTACGAGGGCGACGCCTTCTTCTTCTGCCTGGACCGCTCGAGCTCCATGGGCGGGACGACATCGAGCGGCGAGATCAAGTTCGCGGTCATGAAGCGCGAGACGATCCGCGCGCTCCAGGGCCTGACCTCCAGGTCGGTCGTCTCGATCGTCTTCTATAACGCGGACATGGAGCCGCTCACGTACGGCGATCCGCCGATCACGATGGAACCGGCGGCCAAGGCGCAGCTCATGGCGCGTGTGGCCGGGACGCCGATCAGCAGCGGCTCGTGCATGGCCCGCGGGGCGGAGAAGCTGCTCGGGATCGCGGTCAAGACGCAGAACGAGCACCGCACGATGATCTTGGTCGCGGACGGCCGCACGCACTGCAGCAACGGCGAGAATGACGCCGACACGGTGTTCCGGCGGATCATCGCCAAGAACACGACCCGCATGCCGATCAACACGATCTACACGGGCCGGCAGGACGGCGATGACTGGATGATCGGCAAGCCGCTCCTGGAGCGGCTCTCGCGCGCGACGAACGGCAGGTTCAAGGTCGCGCGGTAGCGCGCGCTCGCGCCGCGCCGCGCCTCTGCGCCTCCGTCCGGGCCGGCCTACTTCGCGGGCGCGGGCGTCAGCTTCACCAGCACCGCGCCGTGGCGCGGCACCGGCGCCGAGAACTCGCCCGTGAACCGTCCGAGATCCTTCTGGCGCCACAGATCGCGCACGACCTGCGGGCCCGTCACGCCGATGTCGGACCACGCCGCCGCCACGGTGGTCTCGAACTCGCCGCGGTTGAAGAGGCCGACCGCCTTGGCGCCGTCTTCGAGCTCC
The DNA here is from genome assembly GCA_041308205.1 of Planctomycetota bacterium. Lineage (GTDB taxonomy): Bacteria > Planctomycetota > UBA8108 > UBA8890 > UBA8898 > UBA8898. The sequence continues at coordinate 4,986 of JBFZCA010000164.1, forward strand.
CGGACCCAAACCTCGGCGTCGTCGTTCTTGGCCGCGCGCCTGCCGGGTTTCCCCAGCGGGTCCTGGTCGACCGCGATCACCTCGTCGTTGCAGAGGATGCTCAGCGTGAACGCATCCGCGCGCGTGATGTCGCCGCTGAAGATGAGCGGGGCCGCGATGAGGCACCACAGCGACATGTGCGTGTAGTGCTCGTTGGGGGTGAGCGGCGTCGGCACGGTCTGGCCGCGCCAGTTGCTGAGGTACCCGATCAGGAGGTAGTCCGGGTCGTTCCACCCGCCGGGGCCGCCGAACTCGTGCAGGTCGCTGCGCGCGTACACGTCGAAGCCGTCGCGGAAGAGCGCCGCGCCGATGCCCTCGAAGCTGCCTCCCAGGTCGCCCGCCGTCCGCCAACTGTGGCCGCCGACCTCCTTGCCCCATTTCCAGACGTCGCCCATGCCGTACTGGCAGAGGTTGAGCACGATGTCGCGGGGCTGCGTGGCCAGGATCGCGCTGATGAGGCGGTACGGCTTCTGGAGCTCCGCCAGGCTGTTGTCCTTGGCGACGCCGCCGTACGAGCACCAGTCGTACTTCAGGAAGTCGAAGCCCCACTCGACGTAGCGCTGCACATCGAGCTCTTCGTGCCGGTAGGCGGCGGCGAAGCCCGCGCACGTCGAGGGGCCGGGCGACGTGTAGGTGCCTGCCTTGAGGCCCTTCGAATGGATGTAGTCCGTGAGCGCCTTCATGTCGGGAAAGCGCGCGTTGGAGTTGATCATGCCCCGGGCGTCGCGCGGCTCGCCGCCGAGCGTCTCGTCCGGCGAGCCGGGCTTCACGGACCAGCAGTCGTCGATGTTCACGTACATGTAGCCGTGGTCGATCATGCCGCTGGCGACCATGGCATCGGCGGCATCGCGCATGATCTTGTCGGTGACGTGGTTCTCCCACACGTACCAACTGTTCCAGCCCATGTGCGGGGTCAGGGCGAGCGTCTCGCCGCACACGATCGTGAGCGTGCGCTCGGCCGCGCCGAGCGCGTTCTTGGCCCTGCAGGCGACGACATGCGTGCCCTTGCGCGCGAGCGCGCCGGTGATGCATCCCGTCGCCGCGTCGAGCGCGAGCCCCGCGGGCAGGTTGTCGGCCGCGAAGGTCATTGGCCGATCGCCGGTCGCCGGAATCGTGAAGAGGAACGGCGAGCCCGGCCGCACGCCGAAGACCTTGGCGCCGTTGATGCGCGGCGTGCGCGGCGGCGGCGGCGTGAGGATCACCGCCTCCTCGCGCGGGGCGGCGACGGCGGCGGGCCTGGCGCCCGCGACGATGAAGCGCGCCTCGCACCAGTCGCCGTGGTCGTAGGCGATGCCGTCGCCGGCATCCCCGACCATGAGGAGCAGCGTTCTCACGCCCCGAAGATCGACGTCGACCTCCTCGGCGGCATCGCCCTGCCGCATGACGCCCGACTGCCAGAGCTTCTTGCCGTCGCCGATGATCGTGAACGTGACCGAGCCCGCGGGGCTCCCGGCGGCATCGTCCAGGCCCGCCGAGGCGAGGAAGCGCTCGGCGGAGCCGTCGAGCTCGATCCAGAGCACGCTCGCGGCATGCGTGCCCACGCCGTGCGCGAAGCGCTTTCCGCCGACCGAGAGCGGCGTTTCGCGAATGGAGCGGTCGATCTGCGGGCGGCCCCAGCCCTGGCGCATGTTGGCGAGGTCGAGCGATGCGAGCGGGACGGTCTCGGCGCCGAAGGCCGGCAGCGACAGCGCCGCGAGCGCGGCCAGGAACGAGGGAAGGGTACGCGGTGCGAACATGGAGCGGTCCTCGTGGTGCCCGGTGGAACATGTCATGGCGGCGCCCCCGGCGGGCGCACGCACGCATTCCCAAGGTAGCAAGGGGGCGCGCGCGGCGCAAGACGCCGGGCGCGCGGCGGAAACGAAAAAACCCGAACGCCTCGTGAGGCGCTCGGGCTTTTCCCGCGACCGCGCGGCGCGCGGGTCTACTTCGAGAAGAACTCGATGATCATGCTGGTCTTGAGCGGGAACGGAAGCACGATCTCCCCGAACTTCGGCGCGCTGACGACGTGCGCCTCGAACTTGTCGGCGTCGAACGTCAGCCACTGGGGCGGTGTTGCGCTGACCGCCGTCGCCTGGTACGCGGAGACCGTCTTCTTGCAGGCGTCGTTCCTGGGCTTCAGAACGTCGTTGACGCGGACGTTGTAGCCCGGACGGCTGACTCTTCTGCCGTTGACCATGACGTGGCCGTGGGAGACGAGCTGCCGCGCCTGCCAGATCGTGCGCGCCCAGCCCAGGCGGCGCACGACGTTGTCGAGGCGCGCCTCCAGCAGCTCGACGAGCACATCGGCGGTCGAGGAGGGATTCTTCTTGGCCAGCTCCAGATAGCGGCGAAGCTGCCTGTTGCCTATGTTGTAGTAGAAGGTCAGCTTCTGCTTCTCGTCGAGCTGCATCGAGTAGATGCTCTTCTGCTTGCGGCGCCGCTGCTTGCCGCCGCCGCCGCCGCTGCCGCCGCCGCCGCCGCCGAATCCGGCCTTGCGGCGCTCGAGCACGAGCGTGTGCTTGGGAGTTTCCGCGATCGGCACCCCGAGGCGCCGGCTCAGCCTGAGTTTGGGTCCCTTGTAATTGTTCATGCAGTCCGCACCTGTCGTTCCGAAAGACGGTCGAGGACCCGGCCGGGAAAGGGCTCCGACACTGGACGCTCCCCGGCAGCCGGGCGCCGATGGGCCCGCACGTCCGAGCCCGCGGCGAAGAAAGTCCATATTATAGCTACTCGGCGGGGGGGATGCAATTCCTGCAGCGGCATTTCTCGCCGCGCGGGCGCCGGCCGCCGTACGGGCTTGTCATAACCCTTTTTGATGGCGAGTCTTACGCCTCCGCCGCGCGCGCCGCCGTTCCCGGCCGCGCGATCACGGACTCGATGTGCTCGCGCGCCGCGTCCAAGAGGGCCGTCACCTCGGGGTCGTGCGGAATGGCGTCCCTGAGGTCGATGAGCAGCTTGCGCTCGGCAATGCGCCTGAGCGTCGGGGCATACGTCATGCTGAAGATCCAGGCCGTGCGCACGAGGAAGATGTCCGCCAGCGAGTGGATGTTTTCGTAGGAGCCCTGCCGCGAGGCCTTGATCTCGCTGACGAGCGCCGGGGTCGCCCTGCCGCGCGGGTTCACGTTGAGGAGCAGCTCGGGGAACATCTCGGTGCGGTTGTTGAGCACGGCGTCGTTGATGACGTAGAAGATGTCGAGCTTGTCGGCATCGCGCACGAGGTTGACGAACTCGAGGCTGTCGGGCGCGATGCCGGCGGGAAGGTCGCGCTTGTTGTGGTGGCGGATGCCGTCGAGAATCCGCTGCCTGTCGGCGGCGTCCGCCCGGGCGAGAATGCCTTCCCGCTCGACGATCAGGCGGCCGTGCTCGCCGTGGTCGATCGACCGGCGGTCGGAGAACGTGCGGTAGGTTTCGTACTGCGAGAATCGCGCCGTGTCGTGCAGGAGCCCGAGCGCCTCGGCGGCGGCCGTCTCCGCATCCGGCCACCCCAGATCGGATGCGATCGCGGCGCAGTCCTCGGCCACGCGCAGGCTGTGGTCGAGCTTGAGCTTGAGCATGGGCGACAGGGCGCCGCCGTCCGAGGAGAAGCTCCTCGTGTACGTCGAGAACCAGTCTTTCACGGCGCCGAGCGTGCGAAGGTCCATCGTTGCGTCTCGGTTTCCTGCGATCGGCCGCCGCGCGGATCGGGCCGGTCGCGAAGCGCGATGGTAGCGGATCGGGGGCGAGGCTGCAAACACGACGGAGCCGCGGTCGGCCCGCCGCCCGGCTTCTCAGTACGCGCCGTGCTTCAGGGCCGTCTCGATGTACCGCCGGTAGTTCTCCTCGGTCCCGGGCGAGAGCGGAATCCCGATCGGCGCCGCGGTCGGCATGAGGACGAAGCGGCCGCCCGGCATGCCGTCACGGAGCGCGCGGCGCGTGAGGTCTTCGACCTCATCGGCGCTCCCGTGCTCGAGCGCCTTGAGCTCCAGGTTCCCGAAGAGCGTCACCCGGCCGCGGGCGCGCTCCTTGACCTCGGCAAGCTCGATGTCGCCGTCGGGCGGCGGCTCGACGGGGTCGAGGCCGTCCGGCCCGAGCTCCATGATCGCGTCGAGGACCTGCGCGATCCTGCCGTGGCAGTGCACTCTCGCGTAGGCGCCGTGGCGGTGGATCAGGTCGATGAGCGTCGCATCGTACGCGACGACGTACTCGCGGAAACGCTCGGGCGGGAGATAGGGCGGCGTCGCGTACTCAGGCCCGCAGATGCGGAAGAGCGGCCCGAAGCCCGTCGCGAGGAGGGCCTGGGTGTACGCGAGCACGCGGCCCTGCATCATGTCGAGGAGCCGGCGGATCAGCTCGGGCTCGGTCGCGCAGAAGAGGAGAAAGTCCTGGAACGAGAAGAGCTCGGAGGTCAGGCAGAGGGCATCGCTTATCGAGTGCATCATGATGCCGTTCTCGCCCAGGGCCTCGGCGCGGCGGCGGTACTCGGCGCCGTCGGGCGGCGCGACCGCGAGCGGCGTCTCCAGGAAATTGCGGACGTCGCCCGGCGTCTTGAGGAGGTGCTCGACCTGCCACACGGTCTTTATGTTCGGCGCCTCGCGCGTGAGCTTCGTGAGCGGGCCGCGCGGCGCGCGGCACACGGTCTTCGTGAAGAGAACGCCGTCCTCCTCCCGCCGGGTGACGTCGAGGAGCTCGGGCGCGATGACGACGCCGCCCGAGTCCCACAGGTACATGCAGTCCGTCGATGCACGGATCAGGTCCATGAGGCCGCCGTAGGAGGGCTCCTTGTTCTCCCACGCGTCGGGGTTCCAGCCGACGAGCTCGTACGTCGAGATCGGCACGCGGTCCGTGGGTTCGCCCCGCAGGGCGCAGAGCAGGCGTTCGCGGCTGGTCATCATTGGGCTCCCGAGCACCGTCATGACCGGGGTACTGCGCATGGCGCCATGCATGTTTATAGCCTGCAGGCGGCTGCGTCGGCAAGGCCTCTCGTGTGGCATTGCGCGCCGCGCGCGGGTACAGTTGGGAACGCTCGGCGCGGCGCGGCGACGATCGAGAGGAAGGCCCCTGCAGTTGCGCGGGCGCGACTTCCGATACCACATGATGCAATGAGAAGGCTCGGGCCCGCCGTCGCCCGATGCCGTTCGAAAGGAGGCGCGCATGCGCTGCATATCGACTCGTCCCGGCATTCGCATCGCGGCCCTTGCCGCGAGCCTGTGCGCCATCGCCGCCGGCTGCGCGCTCGGCGCGGCCGCGCCCGGAGCCGTTTCCATGGAGCGCCTGGACAAGGCGCTCGCGGACTTCAACCGCGGCGCGGCGCTGCTGGAGCAGTACCGCTACGGCGAGGCCGCCGAATCACTCGCGAGGGTCGTGGCCGCGGCGCCCGACTGGACCGCGGCGCGCTTCAACCTCGGCCTCGCGTATCTCAACATGCAGGAGAAGGATGCCGCGGGCGCGACCGACTACATCGACCTCGGGCGCCGCGCGTTCGAGACCGTGCTCGCGGCCGATCCGGGCCACCTGCACGCGCGCTACTGCCTCGGGCTCTATCACCAGCACCTGGGAAACAACCCTCGGGCCCTGGAGTGCTTTCAGAAGGTGTTCGCGGACGACCCGAACGACGCGCACGTGATGTACAAGCTCGGCGAGGCGCTCGCGAGCGTCGATCGCGGCGACGAGGCGACCGCGATGTTCGAGAAGGTCGTCGCGGCCGACGGGGGCTTCGTGTCGGCCGTGTACCGGCTCGCGCTGCAGTTTCAGCGCGCGGGCAAGCGCGAGAAGGCCCTGCCGTTCTTCGAGCGCTTCAAGGCGCTCAACGCCGCCGAGCTTGCCGGCGGCAGCTTCGCCGTGCACAAGGCCTACGGCACCGCGGGCAAGTACTACCGCGCCCTCGGCGCGGACAGCCTGCCGCTGCCGCGCGAGGAGCCGCCCGCGACGCGGATCATCTTCTCGCCCGAGGTGCGCGCGTCCGGCGCGGTCATCGCCCCGTGGCAATGGGCGGGCGGCGAGGTCGCGGCGCCCGGGCTGGCGTGCGCCGATGTCGACAAGGACGGCGATCTCGACCTCTGCGTTGCCGGCATCGGCGCAGACGGCGGGGCCGCGTTGCTGCTCAACGACGGCAAGGGCGGCTTCACGGCCTGCGCGCCGCCCGCCGCGCGCTGCGTGTCCCCGTGTTTCGGCGATGTGGACAACGACGGCGCCGTCGATCTTCTGCTGGGCGGCGCGGGCGCCGCGCGGGTCTTCCGCAACGACGGCAAGGGCGCGTTCGCGGAGACGAAGGCGTTCGAAGCTCCGGACGCGCTCGTCCACATCGCGCGCTTCGTCGATGCCGACAGCGACGGCGACCTGGATTGCCTCGCGTTCGCGCTCGCGCGCGGCGCCGTGCCGGCCGCGCCGGGCAACGCGGGCGCGCCGGCGGGGCTCCACAACAACAACCGCGACGGGTCGTATCAGGACATCGGGGCGCGTCTGGGGCTTCCGGCGGCCGCCGTGGCGGCGGTCGTGTGCGACGACTTCGACGACGACTGGGACCTCGATCTCGCGGTCTTCTTCGCGGGGGACGAGGGGCCGCTCATGGCGGTCAACGACCGCCTGTGGAAGTACCGCGCGCTCGATCGGGCGGCGACGGGGCTTGCGGTGCGGAACGTCCTGAGCGCGACATCGGGCGACCCCGACAAGGACGGCGACCGCGATCTGCTGGTCTTCACGGCCGAGGGCATGCGCCTCTTCGTGAACGAGGGGCGGATGCGCTTCAAGGAGCACGCGGGCTTCGCGGCGAGCTTCGGGCGGCGCGGGGGGACGAGCGCGCAGTTCGCGGACATGGACAACGACGGGGACCTCGATCTCGTGATCGCGGACGCCGCGCGACCCGACGGAACGCGCGGCCCCGCGCTCCTCATCAACGACTGGCCGCGCGACCGCTTTCTCGACGCCGTCGCCGAGGACCCGGGCAATCTTCTCGGCGCGCTCGTCGTCGAAGGCTCGGCGAGCTGCGTTGCCGGCGATCTCGATGGCAACGGCGCGTGCGACATCGTGCTCGCGCCCTCGAAGGGGCCTGTCCGCGTCATCCTGAACATGACCGCGGGCAACCACTGGATCGCGCTCGATCTGCTCGGCGTCGAATCGAAGGATCAGAAGGCGCGCTCGAACGCCTCGGGAATCGGCGCGCGGGTCGAGATCAAGACGGGCGCGGTGTATCAGGAATTCGTCGTCGGCGTGCCGGCGGGACCCGCGGCCATGGCGCCGTTGCGCGTCCACGCGGGCCTCGGGAAGCACGCGAAGGTCGACTGGCTCAGGATCACGTGGCCGGACGCCGTGCTGCAGGCGGAGCTGGAGGTCGCGGCCGACCGGGCGACGGCGATCACCGAGCTTCCGCGCAAGATCTCGTCCTGCCCGCATCTTTTCGCGTGGGACGGCGTGCGCTTCGACTTCGTCGCCGATTTCGGCGGCATGGGGGGCCTGGGGTACCTCGTCGCGCCCGGGGTCTACGCGCCGCCCGACCCGACCGAGTACCTTCCGATCCCGCGCCTTGCGCCGCGCGACGGCGACTACGTCCTGCAGGTGCTCGAGCCGCTCGAGGAGGTCGTCTACCTCGACGAGGTGAAGCTCCTGGCGGTCGACCACCCCGAGGGCACCGCCGTCTACCCGCACGAGATGATGGCGATAGCCCTGCCGCCGCCGCCCTTCGAGATCTTCTGCTTCAAGGACCCGATCGAGCCCGTCAAGGCCGTCGATCACCGCGGCGCCGACGTGACCGGCGCGCTGCGCGCGGTCGACCGGATCTACGCGGGCGCAACTGAGCTCGATCACCGCTTCATCGGGCTTGCCGAGCCGCACGCCGTCGATCTCGACTTCGGCGACAGGCTGCGCGGGCTTGCGGCGGGAGCGCGGCTCATCCTCGTCTGCCACGGGTGGGTCGAGTACGGCTACTCCTCGACCAACTTCGCCGCGAGCCAGGCGGGGCTTGGCTGCGAGGCGCCGAGCCTCTTCGCGTTCCGGGACGGCGCCTGGGCGCCGCTTCTCGAGCAGGCCGGGTATCCCGCGGGCATCAACCACGTGATGACGCTCGATGTCACGGGCAAGGTGCTCGCGAGCGACACGAAGCTGAGGATCGCGAGCAACATGGAGCTTTTCTGGGATCGCATCTTCCTCGCGGTGCACCGGGCCGATGCCGCCGTGGCCGCCAAGGAGGTCGCGGCGCGCAGCGCGGACCTGCACTTCGCGGGCTACCCGCGCGAGTACTCGCCCGACGGCCGGCTCCCGAACCTGCTCGACTACCACAGCATGGAGCGCTTCGCGGTGTGGAAGCTCATGGAAGGTGCGTACACGCGCTTCGGCGATGTCCTCGAGCTTCTCGATGCGGCCGACGACCGCTACGCGATCATGGGGCGCGGCGAGGAAGTCACGCTGAAATTCCCGGCCGCGGCCTTCGGCGCGGTGCCTGCGGGCATGCGGCGGTCCTTCATCCTCAAGACGGACAGCTTCTGCAAGGACATGGATCTGTACACGGCGCATCCCGAGGGCGTCGACCCGCTGCCCTTCCACGGGATGACGACGTTTCCGTACGGTTCCTCGGAGCAATACCCCGATGACGAGCGGACCAACGCGTACCGCGCGATGTACAATACACGCGTCGTGCGTACGCGCTGAAGGGCCCCGCGGGGGGCCGGCGCGGCGCGGGCGGCGGCGCCGGCCGAAAGCCGGCGCTGCGCGGGCGTGAAAGAGGTGTGATATGAGCGCGAGGAATCTCGTCTGCGTGTGTGCGGCGCTGTGCGCATCCCTGTGCGCGGCGGCCGATCCGGCGCCGTGCGCGGCGATCACGGTCGCCGCGGGGGACAACGAGCGCATCGACACGCCGGTTGCGGCGGCGCTGCCGCCGCAGATCGACGCGGCGCGCGAGCTCGCGCTCTTCGAGGTGCGGGAAGGGGCGCGCACGGCGGTGCCGGCGCAGGTCGCGTTCGGCCCGGCGCGCGAGCTCAGATGGATTCTCTCCGGCACGACGCCCGCGGGAACGGTGCGGAGGTTCGAGCTCTGCCACGGGGCGCCGCAGGGCGGCGACGGCGTCCGCCTGGAGCTCAACTCGAAGACGCTCGATGTGAGCGTCGGGGGCGCGCCGTTCTTCAGCTACAACCACGCGCACGTCGTGCCGCCCGGGAAGATCCCGCCGGTCTTCATCCGCAGCGGGTACATTCACCCGATGTTCGGCCCGGGGGGCGAGCTTCTCACCGAGGACTTCCCGGCCGACCACTACCATCACAAGGGGATCTGGGGACCGTGGACCGAGACGACGTTCGAGGGCCATGACGTCGACTTCTGGAACCTGGCGAAGAAGCAGGGCACGGTCCAGTTCGCGGGCTTCGAGTGCGTGGAGAGCGGGCCCGTCTTCGGGCGCTTCCGCGTCAAGCAGGAGCACGTCGACCTGACGCAGCCGGGCGGCGGCAAGGTCGCGCTCAACGAGATCTGGGACGTGTGCGTGTGGGCGGCCGGCCGCGGCTGCCGGCTGTGGGACCTGACGAGCGAGCAGGCGTGCGCGAGCGCACGCCCGCTCTTTCTCAAGCAGTACCGCTACGGCGGCTTCGGCTACCGCGGCCCGAAGGAGTGGAAGGGCGACGACTACAAGGTCCTGACCTCGGAAGGCCACACGAAGAAGGACGGCCACGGGAAGACCTCGAAGTGGTGCGCGCACAGCGGCGCCATCGACGGCACACGGTCGACCGTGCTCTTCATGTGCAGCCCGCGCAACGACCGCTTCCCCGAGCCCATGCGCATCTGGGAATCGGGCGGCTGCTTCTTCAACTACTGCCCGATCCAGCACAAGGAATGGACCTTCGAGCCCGGCAAGACCTACACCTTCAGATATCGCATCTACATCCATGAAGGAGACATCGATGCGAAGCTCGCCGAGCGGCTGTGGCGGGACTTCGGCAACCCGCCCGGCGTGACGATCGAGCCCGCGGGGACGAAGTAGCCGGCGCGCCGGTAACCGAAGGAGGACGGCAGCCATGCGTACGCTGCAAATCGTCATTGCAAGTGCGGTCATTGCGGCCGGCGCGCCGGCGTACTGCGCCGCGAAGGTCGTGACGTATGCCGCGCCGGCCGGAGAGGCGCTCTCTCCCGACTACGAGGTATGGGCCGGCGGCGCCAAGGTGGACGTCTACTCGGCGCGCGTCCTCGACGCGCCCTTTGCGGACAAGGAATGGGACTACGGCGGGCCGTACTCCTTCGCCAACTTCGACATGGAGGGCGCGGTCGAGGTCAAGATCGTCGCCGCGCGCTCGGTTCGCGCGACCGTGATCCGGCCGGCATCGGCGGGTGTCGCGCCCGTGATCGACGACGACCGCACGCTGCGCCTGACGCTCGCCCGGCCCTGCAAGCTCAGCATCGAGCCCGACGGGAAGAAGGGCCCGCTGCTTCTCTTCGCCAATCCGATCGAGCAGAACGCGCCCGGGGCCGGCGACCCCGGCGTCGTCTTCTTCGGGCCCGGCGTTCACAAGCCCGAGAAGATCGCGCTCGGAAGCGGGCAGACGCTGTATCTTGCGGGCGGCGCCGTCGTCAAGGCGGAGGTGCTGGTCGAGGGGACGGGCGTCCGCATCCTGGGGCGCGGGATTCTGGACGGCTCGGACTGGGAATGGCGCAAGGGCCCGGTCGGCAATCTGATCGCGATCCGGAAGTCGCGCGATGTCGAGGTGAGCGGCGTCACGCTGCGCGGCTCGTCGCACTGGACGATCGTGCCTTTCGCGAGCCGGCAGGTGACGATCCGCAACGTCAAGCTCTGCAACTCGCGCGTCCAGAACGACGACGGGATCAACCCGTGCAACTCGCAGGATGTGCGCATCACGGACTGCTTCATTCGAAGCGACGACGACTGCGTCGCCCTGAAGGGGCTGGAACTCGGCGTCCCCGAGAACAACGTCGAGCGCATCACGGTCGAGAACTCGGTCCTGTGGTGCGACCGCGCGCGGATCTTCCTCCTCGGGCACGAGAGCCGGGCGGCCTTCATGCGGCAGGTGACGCTCAGGAACCTCGACATCATCCACTTCACGATGACGGCGTTTCTCTTCGAGCCCGGCGAGAACATGCATCTGGAGGACATCACGGTCGAGGATGTCCGGATTCACGGCGAGGGGCAGCGCTCGCTTGCACGCCTGAAACCGGTCGTGAACCAGTACATGCGGACGAAGGCGCCGGGCTTCATCCGCAACGTACGCTTCGCGAACGTGACCGTCGAGGGCCGTCCCGGCGAGTACCGGATCGAGATCGAGGGCGCGGACGCGGAGCACGACGTGAAGAACGTGAGCTTCGAGAACGTCTCGATCCTCGGCGCGGCCCTCTCGACCGCGTCGCCCGCCCTCGAGGTCGGACCTCACGCCGGCGACGTGCGCTGCAAGTAGGCGTCGCGGGCGGCATGGCGAGCTCGTGTCGGGCGCGCGGCCTGCGAGACGCGGTTCGCCTTGCCCCGTTCTCTGAGCGCCTCGCCGGCGACCGCGGCGAGAGCTTCCGTGAGCGTGCGCGCCGCGCCGCGCTCGCCCGCGAGCTCGAGCGCGAGGGCCGCCGCCTCGGCCGTGCCGAGGTGTCCTTGCCGGGGAGGGCGGCGGGTACGCGCCGCCGAACCCGACCTCCCACTTGGCGGCGACGGTGACCTCGGGGTAGGAAAAGGGCGCATCGGCCATGTCGTAGCTGTAGGGCGCGTCGATGATGAGGACCTCCCACCAGCCGTCGCCGGCCGAGCTGCCGCGCCACGCCCAGGTCACGTCGAAAGCCGCACCCGGCTCGACGCAGGACTCCTGGTAGACGCCGAAGCTGCCGTTGACCGCGCTCATGTGGAGCGCGTAGGCCCCGGCGTAGGGCTCCGTCGCCCAGGCGTAGTCGTACGCCGGCCGCGAGACGGCCCAAGGGGCGCTCCACTCGGTCCAGCCGAACCCGGTGCCGGTTTCAAAGCCGCCGTTGACCTCGAGCCCCGCCGCGGCCGCCGGCAGCGCCGCCGCACACATGCACAGAATGACCGCACGCCTCATGACAGCATCCTCGTCGACGCCGTGACCAGGCCGGCGGACCGACGTGTTCTCGACGCATCCGTGCCGCCCGGACCATCATCAGCTCACCAGAGCGGGTTTGCGGGAGACAGTGAGTTTCCCGGCATCCGGCGGCGCGCAGCCTGTGGTATACTGACACACCGATCGGCCGGCGGCGCGCCGCCGGCGAGAAAGGAGCGGTGCCATGGTCAACGCGGTCGTGCTCGTCAATGTCGAACGCGGCAGGGTGAACGAGGTGGCCGAGACGCTCGCCGACATGCGCGCGATCTCCGAGGTCTACTCGGTCGGCGGCAGATTCGATCTGGTCGCGATCGTCCGCGCCAAGGAGAACGAGGAGCTGGCCGATCTCGTGACCAAGCACATGAGCGCGGTGCCGGGCATCACGGGCACCGAGACCATGGTCGCCTTCCGCGCCTACTCGCGCCACGACCTCGACCGGATGTTCTCTATCGGGTTCGAGAACCCGTAGCTCTCCGCGCGGGACGCGCGCCGCGCCGCGGCTCCTACACCGCCTTCTTGCCCGCCTGGTCGAAGCGCACGCACCGGCTCTCGCGCATGGCGAGCGTCGCCATCTGGAGCGTCGTCGCGACCGCCGCGTTGAGCGCGATGCCGCTCTCGGGCTGCGTGCGCGCGCGGCAGCACACGAGGAAGTCGCGCCAGAAGCGCTGCTCGTCCGTGCCGGCGGCGATCGGCAGCGCGAGGGCGGGCTTGGCCGAGCCGCTCGTCGGCCGGACGACGACCTGCGCCCCCTCGATCGACAGCGTGCCGTCCCAGCCGCGGATCAAGGGCTGCTCGCCGCTGCCGAGCGACTGGAAGTCGTTGCCCTGGGTGCCGTGGCACAGGACCGTGATCTTCTCGGGGTAGTCGGCGATCATGTTGAAGGTGTCGGGCACCTCGCGCTCCTCGTAGCGGAACTTGCCGCCCGTCGCGACCACGCGGTCGGGGTAGCCGAGGTCCATCATGTACGCAAGGGGCGTGTAGAAGTGGACGTAGTTGTCGGTGCCGGGGCCGCCCGAGTAATCCCAGTACATGCGCCACCTGAAGTAGCGGCTCGCGTCGAAGTCGCGCTTCGGCGCGTCGCCCTGGAAGCGTTCCCAGTCGAGGTCCGCGCCCGGTGCGGCGTTCGCGTCGTCGATCGGCATGCCGCGCTCGCCCCAGTCGCCGATGCGGTAGTAACCCGTCGAGGCCATGAGGAGCTTGCCGATGGCGCCCTCGCGGATCAGCGCGCGGGCCTGCGCGTAGGCCGTGCTCGACATGCGCTGGCAGCCGACCTGGACGATGCGCGTGGTCTCCTCGGCGACGCGCACCATCTGCTCGGGAAGCCCGAGCTGCCGCCAGTGGGCGAGCGGCTTCTCGCAGTAGACGTCTTTCCCGGCGCGCATCGCGTCGATCGTGTGGAAGCCGTGCCAGTGGTCGGGCGTCGCGACCAGGACGATGTCGACATCCTCGCGCGCGACGAGCTCCTCGTGCTTCATCGTTGTGAAACCGGCGCCCGTGAGCTGCGCGGCGCGCGCGAGGCGCGGCCGGTAGGTGTCGCACAGGGCGACGATCTCGACCGCCTCGCCGCGGCTCTTGAGCGCGCGCAGCACGTGCATGTGGGCCGTGCCGCGGCCGCCGCACCCGATGACGCCGACGCCGATGCGGTCGCCGGCGCCGCGAGCATGTCCTGCCGAGGCCGCGACCGCGGCGAGCGACGCCGCCGTCCTCGCGCCGAATTCGCGCCGGCCGACCCTGCGCGGCGAATGGGTTGCGTGACGCATGGGGACGCCTCCTCTCTGTGTCCGTGCGAGCGTTCGTCATCATACCATGGGCGCGCGCGGAGCGTTGCACGCTGTTGGTTTATATCGCGTCATCCGTGGCGGGTACTGGGAAGCCAACCCGGGACGCTGCCGTTCAGCATACCGCGATGCATGCGGACCCTGGTTCGGCTGCCATGTCGTGGGCTTCCGCCTTGCACGGAACTAGTCTTTGTCCTCTGCGCCTTGCGCCGGGCCCCGCTTCGGGTTTCAATGAAGCCCACGGCTTCGCGCGAAGCCGTGGGCGACAATCTGTCGATAGAACGAACCCGAGGAGGACATCGTCATGGCCGCGTCCAACAATCCGATCTGGGTGATGAGCTCGGCGTTTCCGGGGCGGCCCCTGGCCGAGGTGATCCGGCTGGCAAAGGAGATCGGCGCCCAGGGCGTCGAGGCCTGCGTCTTCAGGCAGGGCGGGACGCGCCAGGACCACATCGCGACGCACGTGGAGTACGAGGGCTTCACGCTCGAGACCGCGAAGCGCACGGTCGCCGAGTTCAACCGCATGGGGCTGCGGTTCTCGATCGGCGCCTACGAGAACCTCATCGGCGGCAATCCCGACGCCCGGCGCGCGAATCAGGACCATCTTCTCAAGCTGATTCGCATGGCGCACCTCATGGGCGGGGACCGCAACGACGTCAAGGTCGGCACGTTCGTCGGCTACAACCACGAGCTCGGGATCGAGGACGGGGGCTTCCAGAAGAACCTCGATGAGTACGCCAGGGTCTTCCGGCCCATCGTCAAGTACGCGGAGAGCCTCGGCGTCACGATCATCTACGAGAACTGCCCCATGGAAGGCTGGCGCCCCGCGACCGCGCCCGTGACACACAACAATCTCCCCTGCACGCTGGCCGCGCGGAAGCTCATGTACGCCCTGATCGACAGCCCCGCCCACGGCGAGACCTACGACCCGAGCCACGATGCCTGGCAGGGCACCGACCCCTGCGCGGTCGTTCGCGAAACCGACATGGCGCGGTTGCACCGCGTCCACGTGAAGGGCACGCGCAACCTGGCGACGAAGGGCCGCGTCTTCTGGGGCGGCATGTACCCCATGCAGAAGGTCGATGCGGCGCTCGCCGCCAAGGCCGGCGTGCCGCAGCCCGCGCACGACTGGGACCGCCATCACTACGCCGCCAAGATGCCGGGCTTCGGCGGCCCCGACAGCATCGAGTGGACGAACTTCATCGAGACGCTCAAGGATCGCGGTTTCAAGGGGCCGTTCGTCATGGAGAACGAGGCCTGCGACTCGAAGCAGACGGGCGACCTCGGCGCGATCATCCAGGGTTTCAAGGCGACGGTCCTCTTCCTGGCGCCGCTCGTCTGGGCCATCGAGCCCGGGAAGGGCTACCGGCACAGGGCCGGCGCGCCGCTCGATGAGGGCGCGCTTCCGAAGCAGGACATCAGAACCGTGACCATGGCGGAGTTCGTGTAGGCGTTGCGGCCGGTCGGCGCGCGCGGGAGGGTCTGAAATGAGCGTACGTCGTTGCCCCGTCATCGCGGGATTCTGTGCATGTGTCTTCGCCGGCGGCGCGGCGAGCGTCGCCGCCGAGGATACGCGCGCGGACACGATCTGGTTCGCCGCGCCCGCCAGGAACTGGTCCGCCGAGGCGCTGCCGCTCGGCAACGGGCGGCTCGGCTGCATGGTGTTCGGCGGGGTCGAGCGGGAACGCATCCAGTTCAACGAGGACAGCCTCTGGACGGGCGATGAGAACCCGAGCGGCGTCTACGAACGCATGGGCGCCTACCAGAACTTCGGCGACCTCTTCCTGACGCTCGACGGCGAGGGGCCGGCGGCCGAGTACCGCCGCGAGCTCGATCCGGCGACGGCGATGGCGCGCACCGTGTTCACGCGCAACGGCGCCGTCCATCGACGCGAGATCTTCGCGAGCCGCCCGGACGAGGTCATCGTGCTGCGCTGGACGGCCGGCGGACGCGGCGCGATCTCGGGCGCGGTTGAGCTCAAGGGCGCGCACGGCGAGCGCACGGCGGCCGAGGGCGCCTCGCTCTCCTTCAAGGGCGCGCTGCCGAACGGCATCGAATACGAGGCGGCGGCGCGCGTCGTCGCGCGCGGCGGCGCCGTGCGCGTCGAGAACGGAGCGCTTCGCCTCGAGGGCTGCGACGAGATCGTGCTGCTCCTCGCCGCCGCGACGAGCTACGCGATGGACCGCGCCAAGGGCTATCGCGGAGCGCCGCCCGGCGAGCGCATCCGCGCGCAGATCGAGAAGAGCGCCGCCGCCTCGTTCGATGAGCTGCGCGCGCGCCATGTCGATGACTACCGGCGCCTCTTCGACCGCGTCGCCCTCGCGGTGGGGGAGACGGCCGCCGCGGTGCGCGCGCTCCCGGCCGACACGCGCCTCGCGGCGTACCGCGCGGGCGGCGCCGATCCCGAGCTCGAGACGCTTGTCTTCCAGTACGGGCGCTACCTTCTCATCGCGTGCTCGCGCCGGCCCGGCCTTCCCGCAAACCTGCAGGGCCTCTGGAACGACAGCAACACGCCGCCCTGGAGCTCCGACTACCACACGAACATCAACGTCCAGATGAACTACTGGGGCGCCGAGGTCGCGAACCTGGCCGAATGCCACCTGCCGTTCTTCGATCTGATCCGGAGCCAGCTCGAGCCCTGGCGCAAGGCCACGGCCGCCGAGAAGGAGTTCGCGACGGCGTCGGGCCGCGTGCGAGGCTGGGCCCTCCGCACCTCGCACAACATAACGGGCGGCATGGGCTGGAACTGGGACAAGAGCGCGAACGCGTGGTACTGCCTGCACCTCTGGGAGCACTACGCCTTCGGCGGCGACAAGGAGTTCCTGGCCGCCGTCGCCTACCCGATCATCAAGGAGGTCTGCGAGTTCTGGGAGGACCAGCTCAAGACGCTGCCCGACGGGCGCGTGGTCGTTCCGAGGGGCTGGTCGCCCGAGCACGGGCCGTTCGAGGACGGCGTCAGCTACAACCAGCAGATCGTCTGGGATCTCTTCACGAACTACGTCCGGGCGAGCGAGGCACTCGGCATCGATGCCGAGTATCGCGCGAAGCTCGCGGCGCTGCGCGACAAGCTCGTCGGGCCGAAGATCGGCAGGTGGGGGCAGCTCCAGGAGTGGATGGCCGACCGCGACGATCCCAAGGACGAGCATCGCCACACCTCGCACCTCTTCGCCGTGTACCCCGGCCGCCAGATCAGCGCGGCGAAGACGCCCGACCTGGCCAAGGCCGCGGCCGTGTCGCTCGAGGCGCGCGGCACCTCGGGCGACAGCCGCAGGGAATGGGCCTGGACGTGGCGCTGCGCGCTCTGGGCGCGGCTCGGCGAGGGTGATCGGGCGTACGCGATGGTCCGCAATCTGCTCACCTACAACGTCCTCCCCAATCTGCTCGGGAACCATCCGCCCATGCAGATGGACGGAAACTTCGGGATCACCGGCGCGATTGCGGAGATGCTGGTTCAGAGCCACGCGGGCGAGATCAGCCTCCTCCCGGCGCTTCCGAAGGCCTGGCCGAACGGAAGCGTGAAGGGTTTGCGGGCGCGCGGCGGCTTCACGGTCGACATCGAGTGGAAGGACGGCAGGGCGGCGAGCTACCGCATCGCCGCGCCGCAACCGCGGGCCGTGACCGTGAGAGTCGGCGGCGAGGTGAAGGCGATCGAGGCGGCGGCCGAGTAGGCCCGCCCGGAACGCAGGAGATTCGATCATGCGTACGACGTTGCACACGTGGATCGAGGTCGCGTGCCTCGGCGCCGCCTTCGCGGCGTTCGCGCCGCGCGCCGATGCCGCGCCTCCGCAGCTACGGGTCAGCGAGAACAAGCGCTTCCTGGTCGAGGCCGGCGGCGCGCCGTTCTTCTACCTGGGCGACACGGCCTGGGAGCTCTTCCATCGCCTGAACCGCGAGGAGGCCGACCGCTACCTCGAGAACCGAGCGAAGAAGGGCTTCACCGTGATTCAGGCGGTCGCCCTCGCCGAGCTCGACGGCCACGCCGACCCGAATCCCTACGGGCATCTCCCCCTCGTCGATCTCGATCCGGCGCGGCCCGCCGTGAAGGACGGACCCGCCGACGACTACTGGGATCACGTGGATTACATTGTCGCCAAGGCCGAGTCGCTCGGCCTCTTCATCGGCTTCCTGCCGACCTGGGGCCGCTACTGGCACGACGGCATCAAGGACAAGAAGCCGCTCTTCACGCCCGCGAACGCGGGCGTCTACGGCGAGTGGCTCGGCCGGCGCTACAAGGACGAGGCGATCATATGGATTCTCGGCGGCGACCGGAGCCTCGACAACGACGAGCAGAAGGCCGTGATCCGCGCGATGGCGCGCGGGCTTCGGAAGGGCGACGGCGGAACGCATCTTATGACGCTCCACCCGCCGGGCGGCGCGGGGTCCGCGCAGTGGTTCCACGGCGACGACTGGCTCGACTTCAACATGCGCCAGAACGGCCACGTCACGGAGTTCACGGAGCGCTACGCGCAGACGCGCGGCGACTACGACCGCACGCCGGTTAAGCCGGTCCTTGACGGCGAGCCGATCTACGAGGACCACCCCGTGTCGTTCAACGCGAAGAACCTCGGTCACTCGATCTCCGCGGACGTGCGCCGGCCGCTCTACTGGGATCTCTTCAACGGCGCGTGCGGGCATACCTACGGCCATCATTCGGTGTGGCAGATGTGGCAACCCGGCCGCAATCCGATCAACGGGCCGCTCATGCCGTGGTTCGAGGCGATCGACCAGCCCGGCGCCGGGCAGATGCAGTTCGGCCGCAGGCTGATCGAGTCGCGCCCGTTCCTGACGCGCGTTCCGGACGACTCGGTGATCGTGACGGACCGGGTGCCGACGTCGGTGCCGGGCGCGGGGCGCTACCGCTTCGCGGGAACGCGCGATGCCTCCGGCAGCTACGTGATGGTGTACGCGCCCGCGGGCAGGAAGTTCAAGGTGAAGATGAGCGCGGTGAGCGGCGCGTCGGCGAAGGCCTGGTGGTTCAACCCCCGGAACGGCGAGGCCGTCGCCGCAGGCGAGTTCCCGGCGAAGGGGGAGCGCGAGTTCGCGCCGCCCGATCCGGGCGAGCATCTCGATTGGGTGCTCGTCCTGGATGATGCATCGAAGAGCTTCCCGCCGCCGGGAACTTCCGGGGACAGTCACCGATTTCCTGCGGGAAATCGGTGACTGTCCCCGGACCGGACGCCTATCCGCTCGGCGCCGCCGCGCGCGCCCGCGGCACCGCGCGCCGCATGTACAGCGCGAAGATGAGAAGCAGCGCCGCGCAGACGATGAACGTCGCCTGGATGCCGATGACCTGCCGCGTGCCGAAGTAGAGCAGCGCCCCCAGGCACATGAATACGAAGTTGAAGAAGTTGGCGAAGCCGAGGACTCTCCCGCGGGCCTCTGCGGGCGCGCGCTCCTGAATCGCGGCCAGGAAGGGGACGATGTACAGGCCGCCGAAAAGCCCGAGGCCCACGAGGCACCCCTCGGCGACGACGTACGACGCGGCGCCCAGGCCGCGCGCCGCATCCGCCGGCGCGAGCGGCAGGAGCCCGAGCAGCGCCAGAAACACCAGCATGCCGGCCGTGCCCGGCGCGGCGAGCGTCAGGCGGATCCCCTGCTTTCGCATGAGGAAGCCCGCGAGCGCGGACCCGAGGCCGATGCCCACCGTCAGAGGAATGAGAAGCACCGCCGCCTCGCTGTCGCCGATCGCGAGCACCGAGGGATCCTTGAACTCGGGAAGCGCGGTGATGGCCATCATCGCGATGAAGTAGAAGAAGCTGCCGCCGAGGGCGAGGAGAAAGAGGTAGCGGTCGCGGAGCATCAGGCGGATCGTGTAGGCATAGGGCGCGAACGGCTGGCGGGAATAGCGCACGCCGGGGTCCTGGGCCGGAAGCGGCGTCAGGAAGCGCGAGGCCGCCAGGGCCAGGAGCGCGATCGCGACCACGGCGGCGCCCGGCGGCAGGCGCTCGGCGGGGTAGGCGTCGCTGAGAATTCCGCCGAGGATCACGCCCGCGATGATCGCTATGTTCGTGAGCATGTTGATGAGGCCGTTGGCGCGGCCGAGGGCCTCGTCCGTGACGAGCTCGGCGATCATGCCGTACTTGGGAGGGCCGAAGAACGCGTTCTGCGTCGCGATCAAGAAGAGCAGCGCGAGCGTCGCGTAGAAGCTCTCCGCCCACAGGGCGAAGAACGCGGCGATGGCGATCGGGATCTCGATGAGCACCATCGCGCGGGCGACCCGCTGCTTGCTGTAGCGGTCGGCGATCTGTCCGGCCCAGCCCGAGAACAGGATGAAAGGCAGGGTGAAGAGCGCGGCCACGAGGCCCGTCCCGCCGTCGCCGAGGTAGCCGGCCCAGCAGCCGCCGTAGGAGACTTCCTGGGAGATCACGGTCTTGAGCAGATTGCCCTCGCAGGCGCAGAAGAACTGCGTGACGAGCAGCGCCTGAAAACCCGCGCACAGGACGCTCGGGCTTCGAGGGGGTATGCGGGGCTCAGACACGGCGAGCCTTCTCGGCGGGCGCCATGCGGGCGATCGCCTCGCGCCACGCGCGCATGAGGTCCTGGTATGCGGCCTGGGGGTCCCCGGCGTCCTTCGCGGGCGGCGCGATCGGTTCGCCGACGGCGACGGCGATCGTGCAGAGACGGAAACCGGGGTGGAAGGTCGAGAGCGTCTTCTCGGCGCCGTCGATCCTCACGGGGACGATCGGCACGCCGGCCTCGACCGCGAGAATGCCCGCGCCGGGCCGCGGCTCGAGGAGCTCGCCGGACGTCGTGGCGCGGCCGCCCTCGGGGAAGATGCACACGTGCATGCCGCGCCGGAGCCCCTGGTAGGAGAGCCGGAGCGAGGCTTCCGTCGTGTCGGCGCCGCCCGTCAGGATCAGCCGCGCGAACTTGACGATCCAGGAAAGCGGCGCCCGCCTGAAGATCTCGCCGAACGCGACGAAGAGAAGGCGGTGGACGGTGCGCATCGGCAACAGGGTGTAGATGAGGATCGGGTCGAGGTAGCTCACGTGATTCGGGCAGATGAGGAACGGCCCCTCGCGCGGGAGTCTCGCCGCACCCTTGAGGCGCACCCTGAAGGCCAGGCACACGAGCAGCATGGCGAGCGTCTTGACGCACCGCACGAGGGAGCGCTTCGCCGCG
>JBFZCA010000165.1:0-25853 GCA_041308205.1 Planctomycetota bacterium
GGTCCTGCGGCCGCTTCGGCCCCGCCAGGCACGGCGCGATGCCGCCCAGATCGATCCGGAGGATTGCGGAGTACTCGGGATCGGGCGCGCCGGCCTCGCGGAAGAGCCCTTGCGCCCGGCTGTAGGCCTCGACGAGCGCGATGTGCGCGGGGGCGCGCCCCGTGAGGCGCAGATACTCCAGCGTGGCGGCGTCGACGGGGAAGAAGCCCGCGGTCGCGCCGTACTCCGGCGCCATGTTGGCGAGCACGGCGCGGTCGGCCACGGGCAGGGCCGCCGCGCCCGGGCCGAAGTACTCGACGAACTTGCCGACGACGCCCTTCGCGCGCAGCGCCTGCGTCACGGTGAGGACCAGGTCCGTCGCCGTCGCGCCGGGGGGCAGCGCGCCCTCGAGCCGGACGCCGATCACCTCGGGAATCAGTATCGCGCTCGGTTCGCCGAGCATCACCGCCTCGGCCTCGATCCCGCCGACGCCCCAGCCGAGCACGCCGAGGCCGTTGATCATCGTCGTGTGCGAGTCCGTGCCGACCACGGTGTCGGGGTAGATGCACGGCATGTCGCCGCCGTCCGTCGCGACCACGGCGGCGAGGTATTCCAGGTTCACCTGGTGGATGATGCCGGTGCCGGGCGGCACGACCGTGAGATTGCGGAAGCTCCTCTGCGCCCACTTCAGGAGCGCGTAGCGCTCGCGGTTCGCGGCGTACTCCTTCCGGATGTTGATGGCCGCGGCATCCGCCGAGCCGAAGGCGTGGACCTGCAGGGAGTGGTCGATCACCAGATCGGTGCGGACGAGCGGATTGATCGCCTCGACCGGGTCGCCCAGGCGCCGCACGGCATCCCGCATCGCCGCGAGGTCGACGATGGCGGGCACGCCGGTGAAATCCTGCATGAGAATGCGCGCGGGCATGAACGGAATCTCGATCGCGGGCACCGCGCGCGCGTCGTACGCGGCGAGCGCGCGCACGTGCTCGGCGGTGCACGCGTCGCCGTCCTCGTTCCTGAGCACGTTCTCGAGGAGCACGCGGATCGAGTACGGCAGGCGCGCGAGGCGCACCAGGCCGGCCGCCTCCAGGCGGTCGAGACGGAACCACCGGCCGCGCGTCCCCGCGGCCTCGAACGCGTCCATTGCGCCGAAGCTGTCGGCGTGTGTCCGTGGCATGCGCACCTTCCTTCGCGCCGCTCCCGCCGGCCGGGCGGAGGCGATGGGACGAAGGTACCACAGAACCTCGGCCTCGGCCACGGCGGCGCGCCTTGACGGTTCCCTCGGGCGGCACGACAATCGCCGGCGGCTCCCTTGCGGGGAAAGGACGTGCAGGCGTGGCGCGAAAGGTCGTGGCGGTCGGTCTGAGCGGCGGGGTCGATTCGGCGACCGCCGCGGCACTGCTCAAGGAAGCGGGGCACGAGGTCATCGGCGTGACGATGACGACGTGGGACGGACCTCCGTCCGAGGCCGGGGGGGCGCGGCGCGGGTGCTACGGCCCCGCGCAGGCGGAGAACGTGCGCGATGCCGCGCGCGTCGCCGCGGCGCTCGGGATTCCGTTCCATGCGATCGACCTGTCGCGGGAGTTCGGCGAGGAGGTGCTGGCTCCCTGCGCGCGCGACTACCTCCGCGGCATCACGCCGAACCCGTGCATGCGCTGCAACCGGCTGATGAAGTTCACGCGCCTTCCGGCGGCGCTCGCCGCGCGCGGCATCGCCGTCGACTGTTTCGCGACCGGCCACTACGCGGTCATCGATCACGCGCGCGTCGAGGGCCGCCACCTCCTCCTGCGCGGCAAGGATCGCGCAAAGGAGCAATCGTACTTCCTGGCGATGCTGACCCAGGAGCAGCTCGCGCGCGCGATCTTCCCGCTCGGCGAGTACACGAAGGCCGAGGTGCGCGCGATGGCCGCCGCCCGCGGCCTGCCCGCCGCCGGCAGGCCCGAGAGCCAGGATTTCGTCGCGGGCGGGTACCACGCGATCTTCGGCGGCGCATCGACGCCGGGGCCGATCCTGGACGAGCACGGCCGGACGATCGGGACCCATAAGGGCATCCAGTACTACACGGTCGGGCAGCGCCGGGGCCTGGGAATCGCCCGCGGGAAGCCCGTGTACGTGACCGGCATCGATCGGGCCGCCAATGCGGTCATCGTCGGGCCCGAGGAAAAGCTCTACGCGGACGAGCTCGAGGCGGACGAGCTCAACTGGATCGCGATCGAGGCGCTCGCGGCGCCCATGCGCGTGCAGGCCCGCATCCGGTACCGCCACGAGGGCGCGGCCGCGACGCTGTCGCCGGCGCCCGGCGGCGCCGTCGCCGTGAAGTTCGATGCGCCGCAGCGCGCGATCACGCCCGGCCAGGCGGTCGTCTTCTACGACGGCGATGTCGTGGTGGGAGGCGGCATCATCCGGCCGCCGGCGCCGCAGGATCATGCCGGGGGCGCCTGATGGCGCACCCGCGTCCCGCCCGACCCTGTCTACATGCCCTTGGATGCGATGAGCTTTCGCCACGCGTCGAGCTGGTCGGCGCGCCTGGCCGCGGGGCCCTCGGGCTGGAACGGCAGCCGCTCGTTCGTCAGGAACTTGATCGCGCTGTAGGCGCGGGCTCTGAGCTCGGCGTCGTCGGATCCCATGGCGTCGAGCAGATCGCCGGCGGCCTCGCGCGCCTGGATGCGCTCGAACGCCCAGATGATCTGCATCTTGAGCGCGCGGCTCGCCGTCTTCCTGAACAGCTCCCGCAGCCCGGGCAGGGCGCCGCGGTCCTTCTCGCGCGCCGCCTTCGTCACGGAGCTCCAGGTCGCGCTCCACGCGCGGTAGTTGTCCAGGTTCTCGTGCTGCTCGCCCGTGATCTCCTGGAGCGATCGGCGCGCAAGCTCGCCGATCGGCTTGTACGGCGATGACGCCAGGTCGATCAGGTACGGTATCAGCTCGTGCGGCCGGCCGGCCTTGGTCGCATCGCGCACGACGTCCTCGCACATGCGGACCGCGTTCGGCTGGGGCGAGTACTTGAGCTTCCTGAAGAGGCGGTTGAGCGCGACCTCGCCCTTGAAGCGCTCGATGTACACGTACCCCTCGCGGTCCCGGCCGGCGCCGCTGCCGCGGCCCGACAGGATCAGCGGGCGGGAATGCGTCATGAGGTCCGTGGCGCGGTTGAGAAAGAGCAGCGCGAACGCGGTCTGGTAGCGCCGGTTGTGGTCGTGGCTGTCGGTCTGCGCCCAGCTTCCGTCGGGCTGCTGGTTCTGGAGGATCGCGTCCACGCCCTTGCGGTACCAGTCGATGCCGCCGATCTTCTCCATCATGCCGAGGTCGCCCACCTTCTCGACGCTGTAGAGCGCGTAGTACAGCCAATCGCCGTAATTGAGCCCCGTTGCGGCGAGCCAGGCGGTCGCATCCCAGATCGACTGGTTGATGCGCTGGCGGGAGGCGACGGGGAAGCGGTCGCTCTTGAAGAGGTGCTCGCGGGCGATGATCAGGGACGAGAGCCCGGCCGCCGTCATCGTGAGCGTCGGGTTCTTGCTGTCCTGGTAGCCCCAGCCGCGGGCCTTGACGGCGGGCGGCTGCTCCTCGCGGAAGTTCTTGCCGGCGACCGCGGTCTTGCCCTTGCGCTCGTCCTGGGGGTGTGCGAACGACACGCCGGGGTCGACCACGGGGCCGTCGGGCTGCTGCGTCGACACGAAGTGCGCCGCGATCGCCTCCCACACCTCCCCGGGCACCCTGAGGCCGCGCTTGGCGGCGACGCCGAGGGCGAGGATGGCGAACTGCGTGTTGGAGTTGTCGAAGCGGCTGGTCGAGAACCCGTAGTCCCACACGGCGCCGTCCCTGCGGCGCGCGGACAGAAGCCACGTGGTGAGCTCGCTCATGCGCCGGACGAACGCGTCGGCCTGCGGGCCGGTCGCCCTGACCTTGCGCTCCGGATCGCCGCGTCCGAGGGCGAGCTCGAGCTCGAGCTGGCTCAGCGCCGCATCGAGCGCCATGAGGCACACCGCGACGCAGTAGGTGTACGACGGCTTGAGGCCGCCGAGATGCTGCAGGGCCGCCTGCACGGCGGGGTCGTAGACGGACACATCGCTCTTGACGAGCGCGTAGACCTCGATGGCGGGCCGCCCCATGACGTACTTGTCGACCTGGTGCTTGGACCAGGGATCCTGCTCTATTTGCGCCCTGAGGTACTCGACGCCCTTGTCGATGGCGCGCTCGATTCTGACGTCGAGATCCTCCTCCGGCGCGGCGGCTCCGGCCATCAACAACGCAACCGCAACCGGCATGCTTCCCAGCATGGCGTCTCCTTTCCTTGTGCGCCGCGCGCCGGCGGAACGGCCTCGGGGGCGTTGCACCCGCCCGCGCGGAGAACTCTATTATCCAAGCATTGCCGAGCCCTCGCAACCGGCGCGCGAACCGCGCCATTGTCCGCCGCGCCGCACCCGGGTATCATGGCCCTCCGTGCGCGCTCGGGCAACGGAGAGGATTGCATGAAGATCGCACTTGCCTGCGATCACGCGGGCTATCGCTACAAGGAAGAGATCAAGGAGTTCCTCGCGGGGCGGGGCCACGAGTGCCGCGATTTCGGCACGTTCTCCGAGGATCCGGTCGACTACCCCCGGTTCATTCGCCCGGCCGCCGAGGCCGTCGCGCGCGGGGAATGCGAGCGCGCCGTCGTGCTGGGCGGCTCGGGCAACGGCGAGGCCATCGTCTCCAACAGGATTCCGGGGGTCAGGTGCACGGTCGCCTGGAGCCTGGAGTCGGCGCGCCTGGGCCGCGCCCACAACGATGCGAACGTGCTCTCGATCGGCCAGCGCCTGGTCGATCTGCAGACGGCCCTCGGCATCGTCGAGACGTGGCTGGCGACGCCGTTCGACGGCGGCCGGCACGCCCGCAGGGTCGAAGCGATCGACCGCGCCGCGCGCGACGAGTGAGGGCGGGGCGCGCTCACGCGCCCGTGCCGAAGAAATCCTGCGCCGCGGCGCAGATCACGGCGGCGGCGCCCTGGAACGACATCCGGTCCGTGCAGATCTCGAGGTCGTACGCCGCGCTCCTGCGCAGGCAGGACTTGCGCAGGCTGCGGGAGAAGTCCCTGAGGAACTTCTCCCGCATGCGGTCCACCGTCTTGACCCGCTTCCATGTCTCGCGGTAGGAACGCCCCCAGCGCGCCATCATGTGCTTGACGCGCGTCTCCATGGGCGCGATGACCCTGACGGCCAGGGAATTCCTGAGGGCGTACACGGCGCCCCGGCCCACGATGATGGCATCCTTCTGCGCGATGATGTGCAGCGCCTTGTTGAGCAGATAGAGATACGTCTCCCGGTTCGGTTCCCCGAGACACGAGAGCAGCGTCGCTTCGATCGCGCCCTGCCGCGTCTCGTCGAGGGACTCGAACATGCGGGCCTGGTAGCGACCCTGCGACTTGTCGGCGAGCACGTCGAGGATCTCGCCGTCCCAGACCGCCCACCCCAGGCGCTCGCCCGCGAGACGGGCGATCGAGGTGCCGCCCGCGCCGCAGAGCCGCGAGATCGTGATCACGCGCGGCGCCGGCGCGCGCACGCCCGGCGCGAGGGAAGCTCTGGCTTCCTGCTCGTATCGGCTGATCGCCTTCTCGATGAGATCGTTCGGCACCGGAAGCTTCATGGCGGACTCCTTTGACGCAGGCTGCAGGCTCAGGCTATAGCCTACAGCCTTACTATAGATACCCCCCGGCCGGCGTTCAAGAAGAATCGCCCGGCCGGCGGGCGCGGCGCCGGAAAGCCGCCCGCGCCGCGGCTACCGCTCGGCGGCCGCATTTCCGATCGCGAGAAGCGGCAGGTGCTGCTCCAGAAACGCGTGGTCCAGCTCGAACAGCGCGAAACCGGCCGCCCCCAGGCGCCGCACATCGTCGAGCATCCACAGGAGGCGCTCGGGCGCGAGTTCCTCGGGGTGCACCGACGGCCCGAGCCCGGGCACGACCTGCGCCTTCCCCCGGGCCCATGCCATCTGGCGGCGTACATCGGATTCGAGGCGCGCGCGGTCGGGCGTGTAGTCCATCGGGCACACGAAATCGAGGAGGCCCTCGTTCACCCAGTAGCGCCAGTCCTGGGCGATTCCCTCGCGGCTCTCCTCGCCGTCGGGAAACACCGCCGCCGAGATCTTGATCCCGGGTCGCAGGGCGCGGGCCTGCGTCGCCACCGACCGCACGAGGCGCGTGATCGTGTCGCGGCGGTACTGGCGGAAGGGCGCGCGGAGCGCTCCGGCGAGCACATCGTCGGGCCAGGCGGCGACCTTCGCGCCGGTGCGTTTCTCGAAGCCCGCGCGGCAGGTCGCGCAGAAGCAGCTCAGCGCATCGGGATAGCGGATGTAATCGAGTTGTATGCCCGCGACGGCATGGTTTCGCACGACCTCGAGCAGCGCGTCGCGCTCGAGCGCGAAGTTCTCCTCGTGGGAGGGGCAGAGCCATTCACGCGGCGCGCCCGACCGATCGACCTGGCAGCGGCCCGCGCCCTTGAGCGCGGCGAGGAACGTGGGCGGGGCGCCCGCCAGGTTCCAGCACACCTTCCACACGTGGACCTGAATGCGGTGCGGCGCGGCCGCGGCCAGGCACCGCGCGATCTGGTCGCCATCGCGCGCGACGCGCTCCCGCACGGGCAGGACGGCGCTCTTGTAGTCGGCGACGCCGGCCCACAGCATGTTGGCGAACACCGCCGTGAAGCGCGCCCCGGCGAGCGCGCGCATCGGCTCCTCCCACCCCAGGCCCTCGACGCCGTAGGCGTTGTGGCACCAGACTGCGCGCAGCTCGTTCTTCCGCGGCCCGAAGCCGTGCGCCATGGCCTGGACGAAGGCCGCGTGCGCGCGGGCGGCGAGCGCGGGCGTCTCGGAAGCCCGGCGCGCGGCGCGGGCCTGCGCAAGCAGGTTCTTGCCCTCGTTGAGCTTGTCGAACGCGGCGGCGGGCGCCTTGCGCGCCGCCAGGAAGCGCTCCAGGCCCGCGGGATCGCCGGCATGTTCGATGCGCCCGGCCTCGTCGAGCGCGGCGCGGGCCGCCGCATCCCATGCGCCCGGGACGAATGCCGCCGCGGCCGCGCGGAGGAACGCGTTCTTCTCGTCCGGATTCCGGCAGTCGAGAATGTGGCCGATGAAGATGCCTCCCGGCCCGTGCGAGACCGCGTCGATGCCCGCGGCGCCGCCGCCGCGCGTCCGCCAGGTCCCCAGGATGCGTGTTGCGGGGGCCGCGGCGGCGAACAGGGCGCAGTTCCCGGAGTTCTGCGTGAGCTGCGCGGGCAGGCCCTCCAGCGCGCCGGGCGCGAACGCGATCGCGTGGAGCGTCTCGGCGTTCTCCTTGCGCCAGCCGGTCACCCGGATGCCGAGGATGTCGGCAAGCGGCGCCGGTGCCTGGTAGAAGGCCATGCACGCCCCGCCGCGGGCCGCGAAGCGCACGAGCGGTTCGATCGCGGCGGGCGGCAGGCCCGGGTTGTACGGGAACACGACCAGGCGCGCGCCCGCCAGGAGCGCATCGTCGAGCTGGGTGTCCGCCACGAGCCCCGCCGGCAGGCCCGCGTCGTCGAACGCCTCGTGCATGTCGCGGGCCGCGCGTTCCATGAGGGAAGTCTCGGCCGGCGGGGCGGCGGCTCGGCTCGCGGGGCTCGCAACGACGATGTCCGGCGCCACCGCATCCAGGCGGAAGACCCTGAGGACGGTGTCGATCGCGGCGCCCTTCCACGGTGCGATTCTGACCGCCGTGACGCGCGACCACGGGCCCGGCGCGTGGGCGGGGTCATCGGGCTTGAAATGGATGCGCGGGATGCGGACCGTGGAGCGTCCTTTCCGGAGCGGAATCTGCGCCGCGTGCCAGCCCGGCGGGCTCTGGAGATAGAGCGTGATGGAGGCGATCGCCGCCGTGTTCTCGACCTCGAGGTCGATCTCGATCCAGCCGGCGCGGGCGAGGTCGAAGGCGGCGCGCCGGTCCCAGCAGCCGCGGGTGGAGAGCCTGGAGAATGGGAGGGGGAAGACGGCGGCGGTGCGGCCGGCGCGGCGCTCGATGCTCGGCGCGGGAATGCCCCTGGGCGCCTTCCATGCGGCGCGGATGTCGGGGGTCGTCGCGTAGGCGAACGCGTCGAGCGGGATGCGCGCATCGCCGCGCGCCGCGCCGGCCCAACAGAGCAGCGCCGGAAGGAGTCTCAGCACCATGGTCCGCACTCCACGGATGGTACGCCGGGAATGCGGCCGCGGCAACGAGGGGCCGGAGGGCTCGCCGCGCGCGGGCGCCTGCCGCCGCCAGGTGTTAAGATGGCCGGCATATGGCCATCGCGATCCGCTGCCAGGGACTCTGCAAGCGCTACGACAACCGCGTGTGCGCCGTCAACAGCCTCGATCTCGAGGTGCATGCCGGCGAGTGCTTCGGTCTGCTCGGACCCAACGGCGCGGGGAAGACGACGACGATCGAGATCCTCGAAGGGCTGCTCGAGCCGACCGCGGGCGTGGTCGAAGTCCTCGGCAGGCGCTGGGGCCGCCACGGCCGCACGCTCCGGGAGGCGCTCGGCATCTCGCTCCAGGAAACGAAGCTTCCGGACAAGCTCACGGTGCTGGAGGTGCTGCGGATGTTCCGCAGCTTCTACGCGCGAGGCGCGGATGTGCAGGCGGTGCTCGCGCGCATCGAGCTGACGGAGAAGGCCGATACGTGGGTGAGCAAGCTCTCGGGCGGGCAGCGCCAGCGTCTGGCCGTGGCATGCGCGCTGGTCGGCGATCCGGAGCTTCTCTTTCTGGACGAGCCGACCACGGGCCTCGATCCCCAGTCGCGGCGGCAGCTCTGGGACATCATCCGCGGCTTCAAGCGGGGCGGCGGGACCGTGCTCCTGACCACGCACTACATGGACGAGGCCGAACGGCTCTGCGACCGCGTGGCCATCATCGACGGCGGCCGCGTGATCGCGCTCGGAACGCCCGCCGGGCTCATCGCGACGCTGGGCGGGGAGCACGTCGTCGAGTTCGATGTCGAGACGGCGGCGACGGAGCCGCTCGATGCGGCGCCGCTCGCCGCCGTGCGCTCGGTCAGCGGCGTGCGGCAAGAGAACGGCGGCTGGAGCCTGCAGGTGCGCGAGCCGCACGCGGCGCTGCCCGACCTGATCGCGCACCTGCAGTCGGTGGGCCGGCGCCTCGCGCGCCTCACCATACGGCACGCGAGCCTGGAGGACGTGTTCGTCAAGTTGACGGGAAGGCGTCTGCGGGATGGGTAGGTGGCGCGCATTCGGACAACTGCTCTCGTGGCGGCTCGCCGAGTTCAGGCGCGAACCCGAGGTCATCTTCTGGGTGTTCGTGTTCCCGCTGCTGCTGGCCATCGGGCTCGGCATCGCCTTCCGCAACCAGGCGCCCGAGAAGTATCCCGTGGCGGTCCTCGATGGCGCGGGAGCGGCGGCAATCGCCGCGACGCTGGGCGCGGCGCCGCAGATGGCATGCGAGATCCTGGACGAGGAGCGGGCGACGAGCGCCCTGCGCCTCGGGAAGATCGTGGTGCTGGTGGTGCCGGGCGACCCGGTCCGGTACCGCCTGGACCCTGGCCGCCCGGAGAGCCTGATGGCGCGCGCGGCGGTGGACGCGGCGCTGCAGCGTGCGGCGGGGAGGCAGGACCCGGTTGCCACGTGCGACGACGCGGTGCGCGAGTCCGGCGGCCGCTACATCGACTTCCTGATCCCGGGGCTCCTGGGCATGAATCTCATGGGCGGCGGCATGTGGGGCGTGGGCTACATGATCGTCGAGATGCGGATTCGCAAGCTGCTCAAGCGCCTCATGGCGACGCCCATGCGCAGGACCGACTTCATGCTGGCGATCATCGCGAGCCGCCTGATCTTCATGGTGGCGGAAACGGCCGTGCTGCTCGTCTGCGGCCGCTGGTTCTTCGGCGTGGAGATCCAGGGCTCGGTCGCCGGCATCGTGTCCGTCGGCCTGCTGGGCTCGCTGTGCTTCTCGGGGCTCGGGCTCCTGACGGCGAGCCGCGCCCAGAAGATCGAGACGATCTCGGGCCTGATCAACTTCGTGATGCTGCCCATGTACGTGCTCTCGGGCGTCTTCTTCCCGGCGGAGCGCTTCCCGGCGGCGGTCCAGCCGTACATCCAGGCGCTGCCCCTGACGGCGCTCAACGATGCGCTCAGGGCGGTGATCCTGGAAGGCGCGACCCTGGCGAGCCAGTGGGGCGAGCTTCTCATCATGGGTGCGTGGGGCGGCATCGCGTTCGTGCTCGCGCTCAGGTGGTTCCGCTGGAGCTGAGGCGCCCGCGGCGCGGACGTTGTGCCGGGCGGCGGTCTGCGGTACCATCGATGGATAGTAGAGGGCGGGCGCTGCGGACGCGGGTTCGGCTCGGAGCAGCCGGAGGTCTCAAGTCATGGTGCGCGGAAGAGTCGGCGCCGCGGTCGCGGCGTGCGCGGTGTGGGCGTGCGTCGCCGCCCCGGCGGCGGCCGACGAGATCGTCTACATTCCGGCGGGGTCGACCTGGGAGTACTTCAAGGGCCTGGCCGAGGCCTCGTCGCCCATCGAAGCCTGGCGGGCGGTCGCGTTCGACGACGGCGCCTGGTTGAGCGGTCCTGCGCCCTTCGGGTACGGCGAGCTCATTGCCTACGGCACCGAGCTCGCCGACATGCGCTACTTCTATACGACCCTGTTCCTGCGCCGTCAGTTCACGGTCGTCTCCCCGGCCGCGGTGAACGACCTCGCGGTCGATATCCACTACGACGACGGTTTCATCCTGTGGATCAACGGCCGTGAAGTCCTGCGGGCCAACGCGCCCGACACCCCGACGTACGATGCCCTGGCGCCCGTGAGCATCGAGCCCACGCTCGCGAGCCTGGGGCTGGCCGAGCCGTTCGACTACCTGCTCGCCGGCGAGAACGTCCTCGCGGTCCAGTTCTTCAACACGTCGCTCACGAGCAGCGATCTTGTCTTCGACCTGCGGCTCTACGACCCGATCGGCATCGACACGACGCCGCCCGCGGTCACGAGCCTCGTGCCCGTCGAGGGCGCGGCGGTGCGCACGCTGATGCGCATCGACGTGACGTTCACCGAGATCGTCGCGGGCGTCGACGCGGCCGACCTGCGCATCAACGGCGTCGCGGCGGCGGGCGTCACGGGAACGGACGCCGGTCCGTACGCGTTCACCTTCACGCAGCCTCCCGACGGCGAGGTGCAGGTTGCCTGGGCGGCGGACCACGGGATCACGGACATCGCGGACGCGCCGAACGCCTTCGCCGGCGGCTCCTGGACCTACACGCTCGATCCGACGATCCCCTTCGCCGACCTCGTGATCAACGAGTTTCTCGCCTCCAACCGCACGATTCTCCCGGACGAGGACGACGAGTACTCCGACTGGCTCGAGCTCCGCAACCGCGGCGCGCAGCCGGTCAACCTCGGGGGCTTCGCCCTCACCGACGACCCCTCCGATCCCGGCCGCTGGCCGATCCCGGCCGTGACGCTCGACGCGGGCGGCTACCTCGTCATCTTCGCCTCGGGGAAGGATCGCCGCCTCGCGGACGGCGAGCTTCACACCAACTTCAAGCTGAGCGCCGACGGCGAGTACCTCGGGCTCTATCGCCTGGACGCGCCGCCCCTGGTCCTCCACGAGTTCGCGCCCGCCTTCCCCGAGCAGCGGGGCGACTACTCCTACGGCCTGGATTCGACCGATGTGCTGCGGTACTTCCAGAGCCCGACGCCGGGCGCCGTCAACAACACGGGCACGGCGTTCAACGGGTTCGTGGAGACGCCCGTCCCGAGCGTGCCGCACGGCGTCTTCGCGGCGCCGTTCTCGCTGATCCTCTCGTCCGCCACGCCGGGCGCGCAGATCTACTGGCGCACGGCGCCCGACGGCCGCGAGCCCACCCAGGCCAACGCGACGCCGTACGCGGGCCCGATCCAGATCGCGGGCGCCGCGACGCGCGCCGTGGTGACGCTGCGCGCGGTCGCCTTCAGGGACGGCCTGCTGCCGTCCAGGATCATGACGGCGAGCTACATCTTCCCCTCGAACGTCCTCACGCAGCCGATCGCCCCGCCCGGGTTCCCGTCGACGTGGGGCAACGTGAGCAAGATCCCCGGCGACTACGAGATCGATCCGGAGGTCGTCACCAACCCCGTGTACACGCAGCTCGCGCTCGACGCGCTCACGACCGCCCCGTCGCTCTCGATCGTCATGAACATCGACGACATGTTCTCGCCGACGACGGGCATCTACTCGAACGCTGCCCTCGAGGGCCTCGCCTGGGAGCGCGCGACATCGGCCGAGCTCATCTACCCGGACGGGAGCAAGGGCTGCCAGATCGACTGCGGCATCCGCATCCAGGGCGGCAGCAGCACGACGCCGTGGAAATCGCCCAAGCTGTCGCTGCGGCTGCTCTTCAAGGATGATTACGGCCGCACCAAGCTGCGGTTTCCGCTTTTTCCGGACTCCCCGCTCAGGGAGTTCGACGCGCTGGTCCTCGATGCGCACCTCAACCACGTGTGGCATCACCCGGACCTCAGCCAGCAGACGACGGTGCAGTACGTCCGCGACACGTTCGCAAGCGATGTGCAGAACGCGATGGGGTCGCTCGCCCCGCACGACGTGTTCCTCAACCTGTACATCAACGGCGTGCACTGGGGCATGTACGATGTGCACGAGCGGCCCGATGAGGACTTCCAGTCGGTGTACCTGGGCGGCGTGCCCGAGGACTACGATGTCCTCAAGCACAACCGGGACACGGTCGTCAGCGGCACGACGGCCGCGTTCGACGACCTGCTCGACAACCGTCTGAGCGACCTCGCCACGCTCGCCAATTACGAACGGCTGCTCGCGCGGCTCGACGCGCTCGACTTCGCGGACTACATGATCACGAATCTGTACATCGGCAACAACGATTGGTCGCACCAGAACTGGTACGTGGGCCGCGACCGGGTGCGCCCGGGCGCCCTCTTCAGGTTCTTTAGCTGGGACGCGGAGCACGCCATCGATCTCGGCGCGACGTGGGATGAGTTCGCGCTGGATGCCCAGGACGGCGGATGCCCCTGGGTGATCTTCAACGCCGCCCGCAAGAACGCCGAGTTCAAGCTGCTCTTCGCGGACCGCGTCCACCGGCATTTCTTCAACCACGGAGTCCTCTACGTGGACGCAAGCGCGCCCACCTGGAACCCGGACGAGCCCGAGCGCACCATGCCGATCGCGCGCTACATGCGCCGGATCGAGGAGATCGACGCGCTGATCGTGATCGAATCGGCGCGGTGGGGCGACTACCGCCGCACGGCGCCGTACACGCGCGCCGACTGGCTCGTCGAGCTCAACAAGCTGCTCGCCAACTGGTTCCCGCAGCGCTCGCAGGTCGTGCTCGGCCACTTCGTGCGGGAGGGCCTGTACCCCGCGGTGGGCGCCCCGGTCTTCAGCCAGCACGGCGGCCCGATCGCGCCCGGCTTCACGCTCGCGATGACCAAGCCCGCGGGCACGAGCGGCACGATCTACTACACGACCAACGGGAGCGACCCGCGCCAGTACGGGACCGGCGCGGTCGCGGCGTCCGCGCAGGCCTACGCCGCGCCCGTCGCGCTCTTCACGGCCGTGACCGTGAAGGCGCGGACGCGCGACGGCACGACCTGGAGCGCGCTCACGGAGGCGCAATTCACGACGCCGTCGCCGTTCGATGCGCTGCAGGTCACCGAGGTCATGTACCACCCGCCGCCCGGCGCCTCGTTGAACGCCGACGACTACGAGTTCATCGAGATCCGCAACGCGGGCTCGGCGCCGGTGGACATGAGCGGCGTCCGGTTCACGCGCGGCATCTTCTACACGTTTTCCGAGGGGGTGGTCGCGGAGCCCGGCGAATACCTGGTGCTCGTCGCCGACGAGAGCGCGTTCTCGACGCGGTATCCCGGCATAGTGCCCTGCGGGACCTACGCCGGACGGCTGGACAACGACTGGGATACGGTGGAGCTCGCCAACCCGCAGGGCACGATCATCGTGTCCTTCTCCTACGCCGATTCGGCGTGGTGGCCGCCCGAAGCCGACGGGGAGGGATACTCGCTCGTGCCGGTGGACCCGGCGGCGCGCGACGGCCTCAGCATTGCGTCCGCCTGGAGGATCAGCACGTATGTCCTGGGCTCGCCGGGCGCGGAGGACGGCGTCGTGACGCCGGTGCCGCCCGAGATCGTGCGCCACCCCGTGTCCGTGAGCGTGCTCGAGGGCAGGACGGCGAGCTTCTCCGTTTCCGCGCTGGGGACGCCGCCGCCGGCGTACCGCTGGCAGAAGAACGGGCTCGACATTCCCGGCGCGACCTCCTCGTTCCTGACGACGCCGCCCGTGACGCTCGCCGATGACGGCGCGGCGTTCCGCTGCATCGTGTCGAACGACTACGGCACCGTCGCGAGCAACGAGGCCGTGCTCACGGTGCGGCCGCTGCTCCCGGCGTTCGTCCGCGGGGATGGCAACGCCGACGGCAAGCACGACATCTCGGACGCCATCGCCATCCTGCGCGGGCTCTTCGGGGGAGGGACGCTCGCGTGCCGCGATGCCGCCGACATCAACGATGACGGCGCCCTGGACATCGCCGATCCGATCGCGTTGCTCGGCTATCTCTTCTCGCAGCAGGCTGCGCCGCACGCGCCGTTCCCGGACTGCGGCGTCGATGACACGCAGGACGAGCTCGACTGCGCCGCGTTCGCGCCCTGTCCGTGACGGACTCGACGTTCCCGAAGGACCACCACAGAGCCACAGAGAGCACAGAGAAGAACACGGAGAGAGACCGCCGCACTTGACACGGAGCCACGCATCGTCTCACGTTCCGTTCTCTGCGGCCTCTGTCTTCTCTGTGGTGAATCAAGAGAAGGGCACCATCGAGAGCGACAGAATGCGGTCCGCTGCCGGCGAAGATTCGTGCGATGGACCGGCGGCGGCCGGGCTCCGTCCCTTCGTGCGGCCGCACGGCGCGCCGCCTCACCGGCATTGCGTCTCGCACGGCGGAAGCTTGCCGACCTCCGCCGGGAAGAACGGCGTTCCGTCGTTGCCGTCGGCGGGGTAGGCCGTGCACGTGTTGTTGGCCGCCGTGATCGTGCGGTGGTCGGGCGCGAGCATCGGCTGCTGGCTGAACAGGTAGCCGAGAATCTTGATCGCATCGGCGATGTCGAGCCTGTTGTCATCGTTCGCGTCCGCGGCCTTCGCGCACACCGGCGGCGGTTTCGTCCCGCCGCCGAAGAGGTAGCCGAGGAGCGCGATGGCGTCGGCGATGTCCACCTTGCCGTCGGTGTTCACGTTGCCCATGAGCACGTAGACGCTCTCGGTCCCGCCGTCCGCCTTCCGCCACAGCTCGAGCACGACGAGGTCGCCGCCCGCGCGGGCGCTGTCCAGGCCGCCGCAGCCGGCGTTCTGCTGGAACTGGAGCTGGTGAATCCGCACATAGCCGCTCGACACGGCGAGCGCGGGGCTGTCGGCGCAACCGGCCGTGGGCAGGCCGTGCTCGTCCATGTTGACGAACACCGGATCGGGCGCGCTGCCGTCGGCGGGCGGCGGGATCCTGTCGCCGAAGCCCACGCGCGCGTAGACGGCCTCGCCCGGCCGCGCCGGATCGGTCAGGCCGATGCCGTACTGGCCCTGATCGAGACCGGCGACGAGGACGACGTGCGCGCCGATGGTCTCGGGCGGTCCGCTGCCGCCGTCCTCGGCCAGGATGCGATGCGAGTGCGGGTTCTCCGCATCGCCGCTCGCCAGGACGAAGCGATAGTCCCCGCCGGGGACATCGACCCTGAAGATGATGCCCTCGGGATTCGGGCAGGGATCGATCGGGTTGCCGACCACGGTCGCATCGCAGACGCCGAGGAAGTTCTTCGCGCCGATGCACGAATCGTAGAGCGCTTCGGCGCAGTCCGGCCCGAACGCGACGGCGCGGTCGTTGGGCGACTCATCGATGGGGCCGTAGATCTCCCAGCCGGCCCGGTTGCCGTAGGGGGTCTGCGCGTCCCACGCATAGGCCGGGTAGAGCGCCTCGTAGCCGAAGCCCCTCTCCTCGGTGTAGCCGATCGACGCCGGTCTGCCGTCGAGCTGCTCGACCGGCGTGAACGGGAACGCGGCGTCGTTGTGGCTCGCGCACCAGTCCCCGGCCGGCAGGTCGGGATGCGTGCCGAACGCGAAGGCCGCGACCAGCTCGTACGCGGGCGCGTCGGGCGGTTCCGGACACTCGGGCGCGGGCATCTCGCACGTGACCGTCGCATCGCCCGACACGATCTTGCCGGCGCATCCGTCGGATGCCGATGCCGTGCCGTCGAACGCCGCGGCGCCGCACGGGCAGTCGGCGAACGAGGCCGGCGCCCGGAGGGTGTAGGTGATCGCGCCGCCGGCTGTCGCGGCGAACGTGATCGTGTGGCGGGCCGCATCGACCGTGCCGCCGCCCGCGCCGGCGACCGCGTACTCGGCGGGGAACGTCTCGACGACGCTGATCGGCCCCGTCAGGTCCGCGACGACGAGCGTGACCGCGACCGTGCCGCCGGGCATGATGCGCGCCGGGTCGATCGTGCGCACGACCGTGAACGGGGGGATGCTCGGATAGGCGGCCGGAGGCCGGAGGCTGTAACGGACGCTGCCGTCGCCGACCGCCGTGCCGTCCGGATTGCGCACGATCAACCGCACCTGCGTGCTGCCCGCGCGCTCGACGACCGCGATGGCGACGACGTTGTTCCCGGGGAACAGCGTTGCCGGGATCAGGTCGCCGGTGCCTTCGGCGCCGATGCTGCGACAGACCGCGCTCACGTGCGCGAGCTCGCCGTTGACGAGCGTCTTCTGCGCATCGTCGCTCCCGACGACGAGCACGACATCCTTGCATGCGGCCGTGGTGTTCTCGAGGTACACCACGCCGTAGATCACGAAATCGACGATGTCCGCCGTCGGCGCCAGGTTCTCGGCCGCATTGAAGTCGACCATGCCGTCCGCGTCCGCCGCCGCCGTCCATACGGTCAGGATGCCGGCCGCGGCGCCGGGGTTGATCGCCGTGTTGCCGACGTTCACCGTCTCGACCGCGACGCCGCCCGCGGCGCCGCCGAATGCCGGGGCGATCGAATCGCCCTCCTTCGCCAGCACGGTGCTCTCCGTGATCGAGCCGTCCGTGAAGTAGTCGGTCGCGGCCAGGTTGCCGTTGTCATCGCACGCGGCGCCGGCCTCGACCCCCAGATCGACCGGCCCGATGATGAGCATCTCCCTGACGCCGCCCGCCGGCGAGAGCGCGCCCGCGCAGTTGACGACGGCATCGCCGATGAGGCTCGGCGTCTCGCAGGCGCCGGGCGCGGAGACGACGCCGGCGATGATGCCGCTGCCGATGAAGCCGGTCGCGGGCCTGATCGTGTAGGTCGCCGCCGCGCCCGCGGCCAGATTGAACGTCAGCACGCTGCCGGCCAGGGTGCCGCCGCCGCGGTCGACGACGCCGTAGCCCGCCGGGATCGTCTCCTCGACCTTCACCGGATCGGCGCCGCCGAGCGACGCCAGCGTCACGGCGATCGTTGCATCCGGTTCGTGGAGGGGGGGATCGATCGTCCGGCGCACATCCGCGGCGAAGACCCCGGGCGGGATTATCGCATCGCCGACGTTCCAGACCTCGAGAATGATCAAGTCGCCGCCGTTGGGATCGCGTATGCCGCACGGACCATCGTTGGAGTTGGCCTGCAGTTGATGGACGCGAATGTGCCCCTGCGTCACGGTCAGGGTCGGGCTTGCGGGCGGGCCGTCGGTCCGGAGCCCGTCCTCGTCCATGTTGATGAAGATGACGGCCGGGTGCGCCGGCGGCACGTAGCACCCGAACGCCGCGCGGGCGTACGGATAGGGCCGTCCCGCGGGCGTGCCGGGGGGGCAGACCTGCGCGATGTCATAGTTGCTGACGAGAACGACATGGTCGCCGATGCGGTCGGGCGGGGCGTCCTCGCCGCCGTCCTCGACGAGGATGCGGCTCGCGTGCCGGTAGTCGGGAGAGCCCGAGACCGCCACGAAGCGGTACTTCCCGTTCGGCACATCGACGCGGAACAGGATGCCCTGAGGCGCGATGCCGGCCTCGGCGCAGGGCGTCACATAGTCGCCCACGACCGCCGCGCTGCACGTCGCCGCGAAGTTCTTGGCGCCGATGAACGAATCGTAGAGCTGCGTGAGGGGCTCTCCCGCGACATCGGGGATGACGTTGCGGTTGTTCGGCGTGTTGTCGAAGATCACGCCCCAGGCGCTCGCGCCCGCGAAGCGATTGTAACCGTTGTTGCCCAGGTCGTCCGGAAAGAGAACGACATAGCCCCAGCCGCGTGCCGGATCGTAGGCCAGGAAGTCCGACGTGGCGAGGTCGTTCCCCGATTGCAGCACCATCGTGTAGCTGACGGCGGGGACGTTGGCCGTCGGACACACGACGTTGTAGCACCCGAACGCGAACGCCCTCTCGAGCGCGGGCGCCGCGCCGGCGCACAAGTTGACGGCAAGCAGACACGCAGCGGTACCCGCCGCAGTGACCTGTGGAAACCGCATCGACCCACCTCATCGCCGGCCGCCGCGCCGGTCCGCGGAGGAAGACGGGCGGCGCCGCACTCGCGCCGCGGAGATACGCGCGCTCCGCGCACCGCGCCGTGCGGCCGGCGCCCGTGCCCGCTCCGACGAACTAGATGCTAGCAGAGCGGCGGCGAAAGTCAAGATCGAGGCTGCGCGCCGCCGGCCGCGCCCGACCGGCGGCGTCGGGGTCACCGCTTCTTCGAGACGGCCGGAATCGTGACGCCGGCCGGGAGGCCCTGCCAGGCCGTGACGGCGGTCTTGATCTTTCGCGCGCGCATCTGCTCCTCGGCCCTGATGAGGGGGTTGTAGTTCTGGAGGTTGCGCTCGCCGTTCGGCGCGCCGGCCTTGAACCAGATCCGGGGGGACACGGCGCCGAAGATGAGAGGCATGTACGGCAGGAACTCGGAGCTGCCCTCGGTCGAGCGGTGCGAGAAGAAGGCCGTGAAGCCGCCCTTCTTGATGTTCTTGAGGGCTTCGCTCAGGCTCCCGATGCCGAGCGCCTTGAGCTGCGCCATCACGATGGGGTAATCCTTGCGCGCCTTGAGGAAGGACGCGACCTGCGCCCCGTCCGCGCACCCGAGGACGACCGCCGTGGCGAGGAACGTCTCGGTGAAGGTCCCCGCCTGGTTCAGCTTGATGAGGACCGAGTTGCCGGCCCGGTCCTTGCGCTCCTTGCCCGCGAGGAACGGAATGATGAAGCGCAACTGGGTCACGGCCGCGTCGTCGATCACGATCTGGACGCGGTCGCCGTACTTGGCGTTCATCATCTTGTGGGCCGTGGGATCGGCCTCCGAGCCGGGGTCCTCCATGGTGGCGAAGTTCGGCGCGAAGTTGACGACCTTGCCGTCGAACCTGATGAGCTGCGCGCGCGTGAAGACGCCCAGGCCCGAGAAACGCATGTCGTACTTGCCCTCCCTGCGGAAGTCCTCGGTCTTCTGGAGCTCCGAGAAGGCGTTGTCGGTGCCGACCGCGTAGTCCCTGGGCCGGAGGCCGAGCTGCGTCGCGCATTCCCTGATGCGCTTCAGGCCCTCGAAGTTGTCCTTGACGGGGAAGACGAAGCCGCGCTCCTTGGCCGTGCCGGTCGGGAGCTTGTCCCTGACCAGGTTCTTCTCGAACTGCCGGAAGAACTTGGTGCCGGTTGTGAAGACGCCCTTCACCGAGTCCTCCTTCATGGCGAAGAAGAACATCTCTTGGATGTCCTGCTTGGTGCCCGGGACGTGCTCGCCGCCGCACACCATGTTGAAGGCGATGTTCGGGAAGTAGAAGGTCTTGAGGCCCCCGCGCGGGCGCAGGACTTCCCAGGCCTCGTACCCCGAGGCTTTGAGCAGCGTCTGGAAGAACACGGTCGAGGCGGCCAGGCACGCGTTGCCGCCCCACACGCGCTTGTTGGGGCCGGCGCGCCTGACGAGCTTCAGATCGAATTCCGCGACCGCGTCCAGGATGTCCTTGGGCTTGCGGATGACGACTTTCTTCGGCAGGAGGCGCGCGATCTTCTTCCTGATCGAGGCGATGGCCTTGTCGGTCGGAATGTAGATCGCCTCGAACTCGCCGTCGGACGTGCCCTTGGCGATGCCGTTGCGCTCGCGGATCGTGAACCGTTCGCGGCCGCGTCGAACGAGCGCCGTCATCTCGCCCTCGAGCGTGAACGAGGCGTACGAGGAGAGGATCTCCCTGCCCGCGAGCGTGAAGTTGGAAACGATCGTGGCGGCCATGCGAAACTCCTTTGCGGTTTGTTGCCTGCGCTGCGCGCGCCGTGCGGGGCGGATGCGCTTCCGGCCGCGCCGCGCGCGAAGTCAAGCCCCCTCTTATATAGCGTGGGTGCGGGATGGTCAAGAGTCGCGCACGCTCCGCCGGCGATGACCGGCGGTGCGGCGGGAACCGGGAGCGCGCGAACGGAACCGCCGGCGTCCTGCTGCGATGGCGGCGGCTTGCGGGGCAGGCGGGCGCCGTCCGGTCCAACGCCGGTCCACGATGGTTGTCGAGGTACCGGAGAGCTGCGGCGATGACCGGCGGTGCGGCGGGCACCGCGAGCTCTCGAACGCAGCCGTTGGCGCCGCCCTACGATCGCGGCGGCCTGCGGGGCGGGCAGGCGCCGTCCGGTCGGATGCCGGTCCACGATGGTTGCCGAGGTATCGGAGGGCCGCGGCGATGACCGGCGGTGCGGCGGTGACCGGGAGCGCGCGAACGGAGCCGTTGGCGCCGCACTGCGGTTGCGGGAGCCTGCGTGCGGCCATGCGCCGTCCGGTCCAACGCCGCTCGATGATGGTCCTCCCCGCACTGATGTTTGGTTACGCGGCGGTTACGCACGCGCAAGCCGCGCGCGCGTATACTCCATTGAGAACGGCGCGCACGACGCGCGCCGTAGAAGGAGGACGGCTCAATGCGATCGATAGTGCGCGTGACAGCGTGCGTCCTGTGGGCGGCGGCAGGAGCTGCGTTCGGCCAGGCCGAGGCCCAGGACGCGTATCGGAAGGCCGCGGCGGCCTACGCCGAGGGCAGGTTCGCGGAGGCGCGCGAGCTCGCCGAGAAGGCCGCGGCGACGGACCCGGGGAATCCCGAGCCCGCGCTTCTTCTCGGGAAGGCCGAGTATCAACTCGGCAACGTCGAGGCCGCCTTCACGGCGTGGAAGAAGGTCGCGGCGCTCGCGCCCGACGAACCGTACGTTCACGCGATGCTCGCCGCGCTGTCGGCCGCGAATGCGCCGATCGATGCCCGGATCGCATTCATCAGGGTCCTGCGCGATGAAGGAGCCGTCGCGCCGGCGCTCCAGGAAGTCGACGCGATGCTCGCGCGCAGCGCCCTCTCCACGTCGCAGCGCGCCGCGCTCATGATGCTCGGCGCCGCGCTGCGGCTCGATGGCGGCGTCCACGACGATGCCGTGATGCGCGCGCACGAGGCGCTCGTTCTCTATCCGCGCGATGTCGATCGGGCGGAGGCGGCGTGCATCCTCGGACAAGCCAAGGTCCGGAAGGGCGGTCCCGCCGCGCAGGAAGGCCGCGAACTGCTCGCCGAGGTCGTTGCCGAGCACGCGGGCACGAACGCGGCGCTCGCGGCCCAGGGCGAGCTTCTCATGAGCGCGCTGAAGGAGAGCGCCACGGCCGAGAACCTCGCGGCGTTCGAACGGTGGCTCGCCGCGGCGCCGGGCGTAAGGCGCACGCGTTGTGATGCGTTCCGCCTGCGTGCGGACGCGGCCTGCGCGCTCGGCCGCGCGAAGCTCGATGCGTACGTGCGCGCGGGCGGCCTCGCGGACCCCGCCGCGTTCGAAGGTATCGCCGCCGACCTCGATCGCGCGATCAAGGCCTGCGATGCACTCGCGGCCGCGTTTTCCGACCAGCCCGCGTGGCGCGAGCTTCTGGCCTTCACCGAGAGCATGGTCGCGGCGGCGGAGACAACGCCCTGTCCGCCCGCGCTTGCCGAGGCGCGTCCCATCGACGCGCTGATTGCACGCCTCGCCACGCGCATCGCCGCGGCGCGCCCGGACGCCGACGCCGCGAAGAACGCCGCGGCGCTCCTTGCCCGTGCGCTCGCGCCGTATGCGGCGGCCGATGCGGTGCCCGTGTGGAACGCGGCCGCCGCATTGAGCAGATCGTTTTTCGGCACGCTGCCGCCGTCCTCGGCGGCGTGGCAGGAGCACGCCGGCCGGCACGCGGCGCTC
Source organism: Planctomycetota bacterium (assembly GCA_041308205.1). Taxonomy (GTDB): domain Bacteria; phylum Planctomycetota; class UBA8108; order UBA8890; family UBA8898; genus UBA8898. The sequence goes on from JBFZCA010000165.1 coordinate 22,095, forward strand.
CTCGATCGCGCCTGCGCATGCGAGTTCAAGGCCAATGTCCAGGCGCATCGCTCCAATGCGAAGCTGTCGCCGCTCCAGGAGGAGATGCTTTCGGTTCTCGCGCAGCGAGCGGCGGTCGATGCGGCGGCCGCCAGGGGTGCGATAGAGCAGCTCGGCGCGCACCTTGCGCCTTGGATCGAGGCCGGGCACCGGCAGGCGGCGCGGGATGCGTGGGAGAAGCTCGGCGCGTCGCTCCCCGCCGCCGAGCGCCGCATCGCGGGCCGCAAGGTCGCCGAGCTTCTCGTCGCGGAGGCTCGGCACGATGAAGAGACCCGCACGGCGGCGGGACTCCCCGTCCCCCGGGCGCTCGACTCGCGCTTTCGCGGCGCGCTCGAGCGCTGCTACGGGCTTCAGGCCGGCGCGGACGCGTCCGAGCTCGCCGAGCTGCGGCGCTGCGTCGATGCGATCGTCGAGCACCTTGTCCGTCTCGAGCGCTTCGATGTCGCCGAGGAGGCGCTGAAGGTCAAGACCGCGGAGGTCGTTGCCGAGGCGGACGAGCACGCCGAGTTTCTGGCGGCCGGGCTCAAGGATACGCAGGCGCGCGCCGAGCTCGCGCGGCTGCTTGCGTCGTACGGCGCGGCCGAGAAGCTCGCCCTGACGGCGGGTTTCGAGCAGGCGCTTGCGGCGTACGCGCGTTGTGCAGTGGAACGGCCGCGAAGCGCGCTGGCGGCACGGGCGGTCGACGGAATCTTCGCCATCGCGCAGCTCTACCAGGAAAAGGGCGCGCACGCGGTTGCGGCGGGAATCTACCGCGAATGCGCCACGGCGGCGGCCGAGGCCGCGATGCCTCCGCTCGCACCCGGGAAGGGGCCGCTCGTCGAGCACGCGGAGCTCATGGCCGCCCGCGCGCTCGATGCGCATGCACGCGGCATTCTTGCCGCCGCGCGCGCGACGGACGCTTCGACTACCGCGCCGCCCAGCGCACTGAGCCCCGAGTTCGTGCAGGCGCTTGAGGCGTACAAGGCCTTCGTGGCCGCGCACGCGGAAAGCCCGCACGCCGCCGCCGCCATCGCGGGGATTTTCGGCATTGCCCGCGTCCATGCGTCGTCGCGCACGTGGGCCGCCGCCGAGGCGGCCATTGCGGACTTCGAGGGGCTTGGTCGCGGCGTGAGGGATCCCGAGCGCCTCGCGTTTCTACGCGGCGTGTGCCGGCTCGGCGCGGCGATGCCCGCGCACGCCCTTGCGGTCCTTGACGCGGTCGCGGAGGGAAAGCCCATCCCCGAGATCGCGCCGGCGGGCGGCGACCAGGTCGCGGTCCAGACCATGGAGCCGCAACCTGCGCCCGTTCAGACCATGGCCCAGAACGCGCCAATGCCGGCGCCTCCCGTGCAAGTCCAACAACGTGCGTCACCGCAAGAGAACACGCAGGAAGCTGAGCAGGCCGGGCAGCGCCGGCCCGCGCCGGCCGCGCTCGCCGATGCGGAGCTTGCGCGCGTGGCCAAGGCGTTCGACGGCGCATACGAGGTCTTTCAGGCAGTCATCAAGAGCCGCGCGGCCGCTCCGCCGGCGACCTGGGCGCGCGCGGAGATTCTGGGCATGGTGGGGCACTGGCGGTCGCTCGGGCAATGGAAGCGCGCCGCGGCGCTGGCGGCGCGGTTCCTCGCCGATAACCCCGCCGACGGTGGGCTCGCGGAGCTCAGACTCGCGATCGCGCGCGATCTTCTTGCCTGGGCGGCGGCGCCGATCGGGCGCACGCAGGACGCGCAGGCGTCCATCGCCGAGGTGACGGAGAGGGCGCAGGCCGCGCGCGCGGCGCTCGACGCCTTCGTCAAGGACTTTCCCGGCGAGAGAGCGCGTGCGGATGCGGCCCGGTGGGACTTCGCGCTGAGCTTTTTCGCCCAGGCGCGGGCCCTGGCCGGCCTGAGCGCCACGCTCGCGCGCGGCCAGTACGTGCGCGCCGCCGCGGAGCTCGAGAAGCTCGCCTCGCCGCCCCGCGCGCACGCGCGGGCGCAGGAGGTCGCGCCGCTTCTCTGGCAGATCGCGGCGGAACTCGAGGGCCGCGACTTTCACGAGGAGGCGATCGTCGTCTGGCAGTTGCTCCGGCTCGATCATGCCGCGCATCCGCTCGCGGAACAGGCCGGGCTCAGGATCGCACAGACATACCACGAGAAGCTCGCGCAGCCCTTGCGCGCCGCCGAGGCCTACCAGGAGCTCCACTTCGCGCGCGGCGGCGATGCGGGCGTCCTGGATGCGATCTTCCGCATCGGCAACGAGCTCTTCGCGCAGAAGCGCTGGGTCGAGGCGCTTCACATTCTGGAGACCTTCGCGGATAGCTTCCCGGGCCACGCGCTCGCGGGCCAGGCGCTCGCCATGGCGGGGCAGATCCACCAGACCAACGAGGCCTGGGAGGATGCCATCGCCGCGTACCGCCGGGTGATCGGCGAGTACCCGGAGGGCGAGTGGGTCAAAGAGGCGCGCTGGGCGATCGCCGAGTGCACGATCAACCTGAGCCGCTGGCAGGCGGCGGCCGAGGCGTATCGCGCCTACGTGGCCGCGTACCCGGAGGACGGCCGGGCGGGCGAGGCCACTGCGCGCATCGAGGTGCTCAAGGACCTCGCGCGCTACCAGGGCCTCGTCGATGAGGCCGGGCAGCGCAAGGCGTTCGATGCGCAGTTCCAGATCGCGGGCATCGTCGGCGCGAAGCTGGCCAATCCCGTCAAGGCGATCATCGAGTACCGCAAGGTCGTCGCGGCATGGCCGGAGAGCCACCTCGCGGACGACGCGCTCCACGCCATCGGCACCGCGTATCTCGCGCTCGGCGAGACCGTGAAGGCCAGGGAGGTGCTGCTCGCCGTGGCGGAGAAGTACCCGGCAAGCCCGCTTGCCGACGATGCGCTGCTTGCGGTCGGCAAGAGCTACGAGGACGAGGCCGAGCGGCTCGGCGCCGCGACGCGCGAGAGCTCGCGCGAGATCGCGAAGGATGTCGCGCAGCGCAATGCCTACCGGAATGTCCAGTCGCTCAGGCAGGCGCAGAAGGAAAGCCGCGCGGGGTTCATCGCGGAGCTCAAGAAGGGCGGCAAGGGCGCGATCGCCGAGGCGGAGGAGGCGTCGTTCGCGGGCAACTGGGGGCAGTTCAACGATGCCAACGTCGATCTTGTCGCCCGCAAGGCGGTGCAGGAGGTCGAGTCGCTGACCGCATCGCAGCTCGCCGACCGCCAGGACAAGATCGCCGCGGCGCTGCGCAAGGCCGTCGAGGCCTACGCCGGCGCGTCGCAGGTCGCGGGCGCCGACAAGGCCGACGAGGCGCTGCTCCAGATGGCGTCGATTCACGACACGCGCCTCAAGAACCCCGAGGCCGCCATGCAGACCTGGCGGGAGATCGTGCGACTCTTCAGCGGGACGGCCGTCGCCGAGAACGCGAGCTGGCGCCTGTGCCAGTACTACGAGCGCAATGCCGCGTGGGCCGAGGCGATCGAGGCCCACAAGGCGTTCGTCCGGAACTACCGGCGCAGCCCCATGGCGGGCCAGGCCCAGTACGCGGTCGCCGAGGCCTACGAACACCTCGGCGAATGGGTCGCCGCGATGGACTCCTACACGAACTACGCGATGAACTTCCCCGAGGGCCCGCTGGTCGCGAAGGCCAAGGAGCAGATCAACTGGATCAAGACGTACCGGCTGTGAGCGCGGCGCGTCCTTGCGCGGCACACGACGAAAAGGAGATGCACACATGCAATCATGCGGAAAACGGTTTCTGGCGGCGGTTCTCCTGGCGGGCGCAAC
>JBFZCA010000166.1:0-5813 GCA_041308205.1 Planctomycetota bacterium
CCATTACCGTGCGGCCCGCCGGCCTCACTCGACGCGCAGACACGGCGGGTAGGTCGCGCACGCGAGCGTGCCGCCCGTGGTGTCGATTCCGCAGCGCCCGAAGGGCGCGGCCGGCGTGCCACCGTCGAGAAACAGATAGTATAGGATGAAGATCGCATCCGACGAATCGATTTCGTTGTCGTCGTTCGCATCGACCGCCGCGATGCACGGCAGCTCAAGCCCCCCGAACAAGTAGTATATCGCGGCGATCGCATCGGCCACATCGATCAGGCCGTCGGCATTCGCATCACCGCGCATGAACCACGCAACACAGTTCTCGTAGGCGCCAATATCCACGCCGCCGCCGCACGGCCGCACGTTGCCCGCAAGGTCGCAGGCCGGCGCGCCCGCGGACACGCCCGTGTTGATCGCAGGCGAGTCCGGGCGCAGGCGATAATCGGGCATCGCGACCACGAAATCGGGCAGACTGGCCGTGTCGTCCCCGAGCGTGAGAGTCGTCGAGCGTTCGAAATCGAAACTGCCTGCGTCGATGAAGAGCGGGTCGCGGTCTCTCACGCACGCCGTGAAGTCGCCGCAGTCCTCGCCCGCCCCGTTCTTCCAGAGAATCGTGTTGACCAGATGCGCGGTTGCATCGTCGCAGGCGATCCCGCCTCCTTCCACCGTCACGTTGTTGCCGGCAACCGTGCAATTGACGAGCGTGATCGCGCCGAACGCCGATACGCGCACGGCGTGCCAGTCGTTGCCGGCAACCACACAATTGACAAGGCGGGCCGTCGCGCCAAGGCAATCCACGCCGGCCGCGTTGCCAATGATCTCGCACGCCTCGAGCGTCGTCGAACCGATGCTCCCCTCGATAGTGAACGAGGCCGTGTTGCACGTGATGGTGCAGCGCTCAAAACGCGGCGAGCAGTCGCGCACATGGACGCCTTGGACGTTGCCCGTGATCAGGCAGCCTCGGAACAGCGGCGCGGCGTGGCCATGGCACAGGATGGTCTGGCCGACCGTGGGGTAGTTGCCCGTGATCACGCAATCGACGAACGTCGGCGACGCGCCATCGCATTCGATGGCCGGTCGCCCCGCGTGGCCGCGGAACGTGCACGCCTCGAAGTACGGGGCCTCGCTCGGCGCTGCAATGCAGCCGCCCTCTGTTCCGTCGGCCACCGTCAGGGCCCGGACTGTCGCCCCGGTGCGCGTGCCGACAAGGACGCCCAGCACCACGGTCTCCTCTTGCCCGGCGCCTTCGAGGCTCACGTTGCACGCGAAGACCAAGCCGCGCAGCGCGTACGAGCCCGGGGCCACGCGCACGAGGCGCGCGGTCGCGCCGGCGGCATCGCACAGTCCCGTGTCCGCACCTATGCGCGCGCCCTCTCGACTCATGGTCAAGCACGGCGAATCGGGCGCGAGCGCAAGGCCGAAATCAAGCGCGGCTTCCATGCTGGCGTACGGATTGGTCTGCGAGCCGTCGCCGGCGTCGGGATTGTCCGCGTCGACATGGACCTCTTCGGCGACGCCCCAACCGAGGAAGCGGGGATCCTCGCCGTTGTTTCCGCCGGCGTCCTCCGCGCCTTCGATGCAGGAGTAACGCGCGTCGAACGACGGCAGGCCCGCGCCGCCTGCGTTGTACCAGACGATGGAGTTCGTCACCAAGGGAACCGGCGCCGTGGGCGTGCATGCGACGCCTCCGCCCGCATTGCCGACGATCGTGCACCTAGAAATCGCGGGCGACGCCTCCGCCAAGTCGCAGCCGATGCCGCCTCCGCGCCGCGCCGAGTTCGCGAAGATGACGCAGTTCTCGATTTCCGCGAACGCGCGCGCCGAGCACTTGATCCCGCCGCCGAGCTCGTCCGTGCCGTTGCCGCGGATCGAGCATCCCACGATCCTCGGGTAGGATTCCCGAACGAGGATGCCTCCCCCGCCTTCCCTGCCCGCCCGGTTGCCCACGATCGAACAGCCGTTCAGCACGACATCATGGGATTCCAGGCAGTCGAAGCAACCGAACCCGCCGGCGCAGCCGGCCGTGTTCGCCGCGATCGTGCAGGAGTACAACTGCACCGAGGACTGCTCGCACGCCACACCGCCCCCGCGCACTCCAGCCACGTTCCCGCGGATCTGGCACTGCTTGAGCACAACCGCGGCGCCGTCACGCGCTGCGACGCCGCCCCCTGACTCGGACGTGTTGCCTGCGATCGTGCAGTTCTTCATCTTCACGCCGGCCCCTGCACACATGACACCCCCGCCCGACCCGGACATGTTGTCCGCGATCGTGCAGTTCTCGATCTCCACACGGGCTTCTGCACACAAGACACCGCCGCCCCACGCACCCTTTGCATCGTTCGACGTGATGACAGAGTTGAATAGCACGTAGGTGCCGCCTTGATACGCGATCGCCGTCCCTGCATTGCCGGATACCGTGGAACGTATGATCATCAGCATCGCGTTGTGCGCCGCGACGGCGCCCCCGATCGTTGCTGAGTTTCCGACAAGCCTGCAGTTCACGATCATCGGCGCCGTCCCAGTCATGCAGAGGATGCCGCCGCCGTGCCGTTCGTTCGGCATGGCAGGATCGAGGATGGAGCCTGCGCCGCCCGTGATCGTGACGTTCTCGATGCGCGACAGACCGCTCTCGCCGTTCTCGAAGACGAACACGCTGGCGCGCGCGGGATCCGCGGGTGCGGCGCTCATGCGGATGATGGTCTGCTCGGGAGCCCCCTCGCCGCACAGTGCAATGTTCTTGACCGGGGGGCTTGCCGGATCGTCGCGCACGTGGAGCCGGTTGAAATCGATCGGCTCGGAGACGACATACTCGCCGGGCGCAAGGAGCACTACTTCCCCGTCGTGGGCGGCATCGACTGCTTCCTGGATCGTGGCGTATTCGCTCGGGACGCGCCGTACGGGGGGCATCGTCAGCGTCAGTCCGTCCTGGCGCGCGGGCGTAATCGCGGAGAACTCAGCGAACATGACGTTCTCTATCGGTGTGGGGCCGGACGGGGCAAGGAGAACACCCGAACAGAACGCAAGGTCTGCCGAGGGAGCTTTCAGCGTGCAGTGGAAGCGCAACACCTCGAGCCGTGCACGCGCCGGGATCGTGGACGTTTGCATCAAGTCGAAGATCACACCTTGTGCAATGCCATCGGAAAAGACGTAAATCATATTGAAGTCAGGGATAGGACGGTCAGGCAGCAGCGTGCGCATGTCTGCAGGACAGACAATGTACTCGCAGGAGGGTGAACAAAGTGATGGAAAGCTGCCCGCGTCATGGCAGAAGATCGCCGGAACCGGCCCGCAGGCTTCGATGACGGCCTCCTCGGGGTCGATGCAGATGCCGTAGGAGAAGCCATCAAGCCGCCAGTACTCCCAGCCGATCACGACGAGGGCGTCGGTCGGCGGCGCTTGCTCGATCCACATGGCAAACTGCTCCGGCAAGGGCTCGGACGCGCGTACATCGATCGTGCCGAGCAGGAGAAAGGGGAGCACTATGCGTCGCATCGGTCTGCCTCCTTTCGCTGCACATTCCCGCCATTCGACATCCGCGTCGCGTCCGGCGGCCTCCTCCGATCATTGCCACGCATTCATTGTAGCTCCGCCGCGCCATAGAAAACAAGACGGATGGCAGCCCCGCGCGACATCGGCATCCAGCCTGATACTTCTGCCGCCCGCAAGGGAGGCTTCGCTGTCGGCGCGGGAGCGACGGGCCCGGCGTCATCGAGCATGTTGGCTCGGCGCGAATGACGATGATCTCATGATGTCTGGGCCGCCGGCGTTTTCCGAGCGAGGCGGCGTCCGCGCGCCGGTTGCGGCGGCCCGCGCCATCCCACAGAATGAAGGAGACCATGGGTACGCACAGCCAGCCGGACCAGCGAGATCGAGCGGCGCCCGCGCCGCGCACGCGCGCGAGCCCGCGGTCCGCGCCGGACGTCCCGGATCGCGACGCGCTCCTGGAATCCGCGCAGCGATTCCAGGCCGTGTTCCAGGGTGCGCGCGATGCGATCTTCCTCGCCGATCCCGACACCGGAATCCTCATCGACGTCAACGAGCAGGGCGAGCGGCTGGTCAAGCGGACGCGGGCCGAGCTGATCGGCGCCTGCCAGACGTTGCTCCACCCGCACGATGACGCGGCGCACTACGCGGAAGTGTTCCGAAGGCACATCGACGCGGGGGGCCGGCCGCACGAACGCCTTGACGTCGTGACGAGCGACGGAGAGTGCATTCCCGTCGAGATCAGCGGCAGCGTGATCGAGGTCGCCGGCGGCCGGCGGCTTGCCATCGGCGTCTTTCGCGACATGCGCGAGCCGCTCGAGGTCGAACGGGCGCTCCGCGACCGCGAGGCGAAGCTCCGGAGCATCTTCCGCGCGGCGCCGGTCGGGATCGGCGTCGCGTCGAACGGCGTTTTCGTCGATGTCAACCAGCGAATCTGCGAGATGTCCGCCTACGCGGCCGAGGAGCTCGTGGGCATGCCCATACGAATGCTGCATCCCGCCGACGGCAGCTTCGAGCCCGTGCACGAGGCGATGTTCCGCCAGCTACGCGCCCAGGGGAGCGGCATCGTCGAGACCCGCTGGCGCCGGACGGACGGCGCCGTGCTCGACGTCCTCGTCAGCGCGGCCCCGATCGACCCGGACGACCTCGCGCTGGGAACGACCTTCATCGCGGTCGACATCAGCGAGCGCAAGCGCACGGAAGCGGCGCTCTGCGAGAGCGAGGCGCGCTATCGCTCCATGATGGACGCCATGGACGACGTCGTCTACATATGCTCCCGGGACCTCACGATCGAGTACATGAACCAGACCTTGATCCGGCGCACGGGCCGCAACGCCGCGGGCGAGCCGTGCTTCCGGGCGCTGTACGAATTCGACCGCCCCTGCCCCTGGTGCGCCAACGGCGACATCCAGCAGGGCACAAGCCGCCGCTTCGAGATAACGAGCCCCAAGGATGGGCGCACCTACTACGTGAGCAACACGCCGCTCTTCCACGCCGACGGGACGATCTCGACCATGGCGGTGCTCCGCGACGTCACCGATCTCAGGCGCGCCGAGGAGGACCGGCGCCGCCTCCAGGCGCGCCTCGAGCGCACCCAGAGGCTCGAGAGCCTGGGCATGCTCGCGGGCGGCATCGCCCACGACTTCAACAACCTCCTGACGGCGATCGTCGGCCACATCAACCTGAGCCGCGCGCATCTGCCGCCCGGCTCGCCCGCGCACGACAACCTGCATGCCGCCGACACGGCTTCCCAGCGCGCCGCGGACCTGTGCAAGCAGATGCTCGCCTACTCGGGCAAGGGACGGTTCGCCGTCGAGGCGCTCGACCTCAACGAGGTCATCGCGGAGATGGCCCGCATGCTCGAAGTCCTGATCCCGAAGCGAACGGCGATCAAGTACCGGTTCACCGCGGGTCTTCCCGCCGTCGAGGCCGATGCGGGGCAGATCCAGCAGGTCATCATGAATCTCATCATCAACGCCGTCGAGGCGATCGGCGATCGCGAGGGCGAGATCGTCCTCTCGACGGGCCTTCGGGCCTGCGACCGCGCCTACCTGGCCGGGATGTACCTCGATGAGCACCTGCCGGAAGGATCCTACGTGCACCTCGATGTCGCCGACAACGGCTGCGGCATGGACGGCGACACGGCGCGCAGGATCTTCGACCCGTTCTTCTCGACGAAGTTCACGGGCCGGGGCCTGGGGCTTCCGGTCGTCCTCGGCATCGTCCGGGGGCACAAGGGCGCGATCAGCGTGGCGAGCGAGCCCGGCAAGGGATCGACGTTCACCGTGCTCCTGCCGGCGGCGGCGCGGAAGGCCGCGGCCGGCGCGCGGCGCGAC
>JBFZCA010000167.1:0-3364 GCA_041308205.1 Planctomycetota bacterium
GGGCCGGCGGCGGCGAGGGCGGGGTAAAGTCGGCGGCGCGCATCGTCATCGGGAACCAGGTGCGCGAGCCCCTCGGCGAGCGCGCGCGCCTCGCGCTGTTCGCGGGAGAACGCGATGCGGACCCCGGCGGCGGCGCGGCGGATCAGTGCGGGGATCGGGCGCTCCGGCACGGCATGCCTCCGCAGGCTTCCGAGAAACTCGCGCAGCAGCTCCTCGGCGTGCAGCATGACCTTCAGATCGCCTGCGTTCAGCGAGTAGGTCATGAAGCACGCGCGCACGGCTTCGCGCGGATTGGGAACATCGCCGCCGGCCAGGACCCGTGCGGCGTGCTCCGCGCCGCCGCCGTCCCAGCCCATCGCCAGGAGGAGCGTGCGGAAGCGCGCCGCGTCCGCCCGGACCGCGCGCTCGCGCCGCCCGAGCATGGCGCACAGATCCTCGTCGAGCACGTCGCCCGCGGGAAGCGACGGGCGCGGCGTGCGCGCGGGCAGCGCCGGCACGGCGATGCCGAGATACTCCGGGTCGACGAACGCCGCGAGCTCGGCTGCATCCGCAAGCAGCGTCCGGCGCATCCGCAGGATCTTGCGGCGCGCGACGCCGAAGGGCGCGTATGCGTTGCGCACGACGCAGGCATCGGGGACGCCGCCGTAGATCTCGCGCAGAATTCCCGCCGTGCGCGATGCCGTGCGCCACAGCCCGCCCGCCGCCCGTGCCGCCGCGCGCAGGGGCAGCAGCAACACGCGGAACGAGCGGACGTGGCGCATGTACGCGCGGTAGGGATTGATGCGGAAGGGCGCGCACGGCCACACGCCGAAGAGCTCGCGGATCAGGCTCCTGCGGTCCGCGCGCACGCGCGCCGCCGTCTCCGGGCCGAACTCCCGCTCGACGCCGGCGAGCGCCTGCGGGTCGGGCGACAGGAAGTGTGCGGCCGTGAAGAAGCACCCGCGGAATTCCGTGTGCCAGGGGAGCGTTCCCCGGCGCCGGCGGCCCTCCTCGGGAGCGTTGAGCCAGCGGGCGTGCGCATCGCGTTCCTCGGCAGTCAGCGACGGAAGCTCGCGCCGCGGCACGGCGTGGCGGTCGTACTCGACGATGAGCTTGGCGACGTCGACCGCGAGGGTGTCGACGAGCAGGCGAAAGCAGTGCTGCGGGCGGAAGAAGAACCCGCAGCGGACCGCCAGGCTGCGCGCCTCGCGGCGCCGGCGGTCGCGGCCGGACTCGCGCAGGCTGAAGCCGCGGATCTGCTGGACCGCGACGTTGCCCAGGAGCTGTTCGGCGAGCTTCACGTCGCTCTCGTGGAGCAGGGTCCCGTCGCACCAGCAGCGGTAGATCGCATCGACGCGCGCCGCGCGCGCGGCATACGCCTCGCCGTCGGGCGCATCGAGGACGCCGCGCTCGCCGGCGAGCACCCGTTCCTCGAGCAGCGCCCGGTTCTCCGCATCGCGGCGCTGCTTCGCATCCTTTCCCAGGGTGATGAACTGCGCCTCGGCGGTCGCGCGCCAGGTCTCCATGGCCTCGCCGGCGAGACGCTTCAGGTACAACGCGAGCGAGAAGACGCACGCCGAGCAGATGCCGAGGACGACGATCGGTATGCCCAAGAACCGGCCCAGGGCATCGGCAAGCGGCATGAGAACTTCGATGCCGCCGATGTACACGATGACGGTGGCGAGCAGAAACAGGCTGCCGATGATGAGAAAGCGCACGGCCACGCGCCGCGCGCGCACGACGATAAAGGTGGCGACGCGGTCGACGATCTGGGGAGCGGTGCCCACGCCGCGGAAATCGGCGTAGAACTCGACGGCGTCCGCCGCGCGTGCCAGCATGCCGCCGAGCGCCCGGCCCGCGTCGAAGACGGCATCGGCCGGTTCGCGGATGCGGCTTGCGCGCGCGAACGCGCGCACGATCGGAAGGTGCCTGAGAAGCGGCAGATCGAAATGCCTGAGGGCCGAGGCGATGTCGGCGGTGAGCCGCGTCCCGAGCATGAGCTCGATGCGCACCGGGTCGGTCGCGCGCATGCGCGCCGCGAGCTCTCTGACCGAACACACCGCCGGCCCGCGCACCGGCGGGGGGGCCGTGAAGGCGGGGGGGGCGGCAGCCGTGCCGCGCGCGAGCGTCCCGAGACACCAGGCGTACGCCGCGAGAAAACGCCCTTCCTGGCCCGCGCCGAGGGTGCGGAACGCAACGCGGAGGCCGTGGCAGTACCGCGCCTGGACTTCCGCGAAGGCGTCCCCGGACTCCGGTGCGGCGCGCGGCGCGGCGAGCTCCTCGCCGACGATCACGATCTCGTGGTCGGCCAGCGGGCGGAGCGCCTGCATGAGTCGATCGAGGCCGCCCGCGAGGAATGCACCCAGGCGCGCGAGGCTCACCAGCGGCCGCGCGAGCGCCGCGGCGCGCGATCCGGCCCTGAAGAAGGCGAGAAACCGAAGAAACGGTATGCCTTCCAGACCGAGGGCGGGCTCGTTGAAGAGGAGCGAATAGGGAAGCAGGGGGAAGAACTCGAGAAGCGCATGGCTCTTGAAGTACCACGGCCCCGCATACCGGAGTCGAAGGAGAAAATCGGCCAGCAGGAGCGCGCAGACGGCGGCATCGCCGTAGGCGAGCGCGCGCGCGACTTCCGGACCGGGCGCAAACCGCATCTCCCAGACGAGCATGACCGCCATCAGGGCGATGAGAAGCAGCGCCAGATTGTCGAGCGCGCGGACGGTCCTGCGGCCGATCGCCGTGTCGAGGCGCCGGCGAAAGCGCTCCTCGCGGACGGAGCGCAGGAGGCGCGCGCCGAGTCGGCGCGCCGCGGGGCGCGCCGCGGCGATGTCCAGTTCCCGTACGAGAGCGTTCAGGTGCTGCCACTCGGCGTACAGATGCGCGGCGGCGCCATCGCCGTCCTCCCGCACGGCGCGGATGTCGCGCGCACGCGCGCCGAGGTCCTCGATCCATTCCGCCATGAAGGCGCCGGCGCGTTCGCGCGGCAGCGCGAGCAAGGAACCGCGCAAGGCCGCGGCGCATGCGGCGGCGACCTCCCGGTCGGCCTCGACGCCCAGCGCCAGAACCTCGGCAAGCGCGCGGCAACGCAGCCTCGGCGATTCGGTTTCGGCGCAGGTGCGCGCGGAGATCGCCGTGACGAGCGCGGCACGGGATGCGGCAAGGTCGTCCAGCGGCACGCTGATGCCGAGGCTCGCGCAGCGGGCCGCAATCCAGCGCTCTTCGCGCGCGAAGAACGTGACGACTTCCGCGTGCCCGCGGCGGCCGAGCGCGATGCCTTCGGCAGCCGTGATGAAATCCGCGAGGCTCTCGGCGCGCTCCGCGGGAAGCGCGCGAGCAAGGGCGGCCGCGACGGCCTCGGGCGCCGGCGCCGGGCGGCGCCCGAGCGTCC